>JABJEE010000011.1 GCA_018665005.1 Flavobacteriales bacterium | reverse complement strand
TGTGATAACCTAAAAAGTATAATAGAAATAGAAAAATCGAGGAGGCTATGGCTATCGTTTTCCAGTTTTTTGATATGTTTTTTAGAAAGTTCAAAGTGTTGCTCTTAACATTGCGGAAAATTACTGATAACTATTCAATGTTAGTCATTTGAGTTGTTTGTAAATTGTTTGATTTACTACAATCCAAATCAGGACAGAGGTTCTAATTTATATTCTAACACACAACATCATTTCTGCAAAGTGTCTAAAAGCTGAAGTCGATGATAGATTTTTGTTAAAAGGAGCTCTCCAGATATATTCGGGTGAATACTGAAAAATCAAATCAAATCTCAAGGTCTACGAGTCCAAAACCACCGCTAATGGTAATGCTGTTTTGAAAGGGTTTTGGGTTTTCTTCTTGCCCAGTGCAATGCATTGAGCCAGTCACGAAAAAAAGAATCAATAAGTTTTTCAAAAGCTTTTTCTTTTTAAACGACTATTGATACCTTGTATTGTTCTTACAGCTAATTAGACCTTCTAAAAGTTAAACCCCATTATTTATCGGTTAATTTTCACCATGACACAAGGTGCTATTTTTGAGATGGCTCTTCTGTCAATGCAATAGTCTATAAGCGCAAGGGGTTTCTCATCGTCTACAAGCAAGTATTGACTTCTTCTTAATCTAAGGGGTGTTTTTGCGTTTTTCAAGATGTCAGACACGAGCTTTGATCCTTTGACGCCAATGGGTTGAATGCGATCTCCATCTTGCCATTTTCGGATACTGATTTCTCCAACAATTAAAGCTTTATTAAAATAAAACTCATCCTTTTTGAAATTAGAGGGTAAAATTGATGCCTCGGAAGTAATGAACATAGGTGTCGCTGATGTATGTTCGTTTGATGATTGAAAATACAAGCCCGTTTCTTCTCTCCAAATTGAGGTATACAAAGAGCTTTGTTCATTTATGAGTATTTTCTTTCCATTTGGAGCAAACGGTAATTTGGCAATGGATAGGGCAAGAGATAATGGGATTTTGAGGTGGTTTAAGAATTCGATCCACTGATTGGAATTGAATGTACCCAATTCCTTGTATGATATAATAAAGCTATTCATTCTATCATTGATTTTTGACTCAACAAAACGCTCATCGGCTTCTACTTGGATTCTAAAAACTTCTTGAAGCTTTGTTGCAGATTCATTGATGTGAGGAATTGTTGTTTTGAGCTCAGGAATCAATATATTTCTCCAAATATTTCTGGTGTAGGTGTTGTTTTTATTAGAAGTGTCTTCACGCCATTCAATATGATGCTTAGCTGCATATGCGTAAAGCTCAGCTTTAGATACAGAAAGAAAAGGTCTAATTGCATTATTATTGACTTCTTTCATTCCAGACATGGCTCTAATTCCTCCACCTCGAGCCATTTGCATCCAAAAATTTTCAATTTGATCACCTTGGTGATGAGCGAGAATCAGTTTGGCATCTTCATATTTATCCATTATTGAGCAGAAAAACGTGTATCGGATGTCACGTGCTTTTTTCTGAAGGTTTCCACCATTTTTATTTAAATCAGCTTGAAGGTCATATTCAAGTTTCTCAAATGGCAGTTGATAGCTTATAGCTGTTTTTTCTACCAATGAGGCATCATTCATGCTGTCTTCTGCTCTTAGTTTGTAATTGACATGAGCTACGATAATCTTATCGTTTAAATTTTTAATGGCGTGTAATAGCACCATTGAGTCAAGACCTCCACTTACTCCAACAATGAACATACAGTTGTCTGAGATTTCAAATCGTTGTTTGAAATTTTGAATACTATTTTCAATGCTTAAAGACATCAATCATTTTTTTGATTTTCAATTGGCATTCTTCATATTCTTTTTCAGCATCAGACTTTATTGTTATGGCGCTTCCTACGGAGCAAGAGAGTGTTTTTAGATTTTTATTATAAATCATAGTACGTATTATCACATTGAAATCAAAATCTCCGTTTGGAGATATGTAACCTACAGAACCTGAATATAGACCTCGTTTAAAGTCTTCATACTGCTCAATAAGCTCCATCGCTCTAATTTTCGGAGCACCTGTCATGGACCCCATAGGGAAGGTTGCTTTTAAAATATCAACAAAGGAGTGTTCTTTTTTCACTTGACAAGATACAGTTGAAATCATCTGATGAACGGTTTCAAAGGAGTATATCTCACACAATTCATCAACCTTTACTGTATTCTTTTCAGCTACTTTTGAAAGATCATTTCGCATGAGGTCAACAATCATAATGTTTTCTGAGCGCTCTTTGGGGTCGTTCTGGAGACTTTCAATAAGAGATTTATCTTCAGCGTCATTTATTCCTCTTTTTGACGTCCCTTTGATGGGTTGAGCTATAAGATGTAAATGGTCCTTTTGTAAAAATCGTTCAGGACTACATGAAAACACCGCAAATTCATCAAAGTGAAATAAGCAAGAAAATGGAGCCTTTGTGATTTTATTTAGATTTACATAAGTGTTATTAATATCTTTAATATCAGTATTATAAGAAATGTATTCTTGACAATAATTCACTTCGTAAATATCCCCCTTTTGAATATGTTTTTTAAGCTTATTGACTGTGTCTAAATATTTTTCCTTCGAAGTTCTTGGCGAAAATGAAACGGTTTCTTTCAAATCGGCTACTGTATTTTCGTTCAAAATTGAAGAAATGAAATCATTGTGCTCATCCTTTTCATCTCCTTGGACATATTCATATTGATCATTACTGATCCTAACTACAACCTCTGGACACCATAAAATAACTGCAGGAAATCCAATCTCATCTGAATTATTTGAACTTAAATTTTCAATTTCATTTTTTAAATCATAGGAAAATAGGGCAAAAATGTACGAGTTGTTGTATTTCGTTGTGAATTGTTCGATGTCCTCAAAACAGTTTACATCGTCCAACCTAAGATAAGGCCCATCACCAAACCCAAGGATTCCAGATCCATCATTACTGTTTAAATAGCATGTTCTTCTATTTTCTTTCATAACCAAATGCCTAAGAAGCATAATATTTTGTAAAAATAACATATGTAAACATTTTGTTTCTGATTGTGTTGATATCTTTGCATTAAATTATTTAATTTTTCAACTCGAGTACAACATATCATCTCAATGAAATTTCTCTTTTCTTTTTTAATCATTTTGGTTTTTCTGCCTGTTTATTCTCAGAATATTGAGACACACACCTTGAGCGGTTATGTAACCGACTCTAAAAGCGGGGAAGCACTAATTGGTGTTAAAGTTTTTATACCTGAGTTAAATAAGGGAGCCATAACAAATACATATGGTTTTTACTCTCTTACGGTTAATGCTGGAGTATATCTTGTGGAGTTTAGATCTGCGTTGTATCCTTCAGAAACCAGAGAGGTTTCCTTTAATGAAGATTTAAAGCTTAATCTTGAAGTGGGGGCGAACACACAAGATCTCGAGGAGATCGTTGTAAATGGCAAAAAAGGAGAAAATGTCAAATCCACTCAGATGGGTGAGATTAAATTAGATATTGAAAGTATTAAAGCATTACCAGCATTCATGGGAGAGGTAGATGTC
>JABJEE010000128.1 GCA_018665005.1 Flavobacteriales bacterium | reverse complement strand
CCAGCCTGAAGAGGTCGCATATGCATATGAAGAGCTTATGAAAATATCACCGAACTTTACCATAGCAGCTGCTTTTGGAAATGTTCATGGTGTTTACAAGCCAGGAAATGTGAAATTGACTCCAAAAATATTGAGAGACTCCCAAGAATATGTTCAACAAAAATTTAATACTGGTAAAAACCCAGTAGATTTTGTTTTTCACGGTGGTTCTGGATCCAGTCTTGATGAAATTAGAGAAGCCATTGGTTATGGAGTTATTAAAATGAATATTGATACTGATTTGCAGTATGCTTTTACTGAAGGGACAAGGGATTACATACTTTCAAAACAAGATTTCTTAAAAAGCCAAATTGGAAATCCAGAAGGTGATGAGTTGCCAAATAAAAAATATTATGATCCAAGAAAATGGATGAGAGAGGGAGAAAATACTTTTGTAAAAAGACTGGAACAATCATTTTCAGATTTAAATAATCTCCACACCTTATAAATCTTTATTAATTTTAAACAAAGAAATTAAATGAGTTGGTTCAAAAGAAATAAAGAAGGAATTACTACCACTACAAGTGAGAAGAAAGAAGTTCCAGAGGGTTTGTGGTCAAGATGTTCAAATTGTAAAACAATTTTCACTAAAGGAGACTTAGAGAAATTGAACTATGTCTGTAATAGATGTTCTCATCATGAACGTATTGGTTCCGAGGAGTATTTTTCAATCATTTTTGATGACGGAAAATATACAGAGCTTAATCCAAATATAACTTCTGGTGATCCATTGTCATTTGAGGATACGAAAAAGTATACGGATCGATTAAAAACAACCCAGAAGAACACAGGATTATCGGATGCAGTCAGAACTGCAAAAGGGAAGTTGAATAAAAAGGACTTTATAGTGGCTGCAATGGATTTTAAATTCATCGGTGGGTCAATGGGGTCTGTCATGGGGGAAAAAATTGCACGGGCTATTGATGAGGCCTTGAAGCTGAAATGTCCGATCATGATTATTTCTAAATCTGGTGGAGCAAGAATGATGGAAGCTGGTTTTTCATTGATGCAAATGGCTAAAATTTCTGGAAAACTAGGTCAGCTTGCTGATGCACAACTGCCATACATTTCTTACCTGACCGATCCAACAACGGGAGGTGTTACCGCTTCTTTCGCCATGTTAGGTGATGTGAATATTGCCGAACCAGGTGCTTTGATTGCTTTTGCTGGTCCTCGAGTGGTAAAAGAAACCATCGGACGGGATTTACCAGAAGGGTTTCAAACTTCAGAGTTTTTGCTGGAGCATGGCTTCTTAGATTTTATTGTGGAAAGGACAGACATTAGGGATAAGCTGACACTTGTTGTAGACCTTTTCACCAAATAAAAATCTATCTGGATTTTTCATTTCGTTTGAGATTTATTTTTCGTTTCATTTTCCGTATTTTTGAAAAAAAAGATCATGCGAAGAATTATTTTACTCCTTAGTATATTATTGTGTTCATTACTACATTCAAATCATCTTGATGCTCAAGATACTACATGGGTTCAAACCTTTACTTTTGATTCAATCAGTACAAGACGTGCCAATTTTGAATTTCCAAATTCTTTAAACGATAAGCGTTTTGAAAAAGTGTTGATGTATTACAAATTAAAATGTAGTCCTCAAACACCATGGGATCAATACAATTGTGGGGAGTGGGATTATTTAACTTATACACGTGTTTTTGATCATACAGGCGACTATGATTCAGTTCGAGTAGATAGTGTTCGATACTTACACAACTACAATTCAAATTCGCCATATGATTACGAGCCTTGGGGATATGATTATCACAATAGCACCTTAGTTACGGAACATGAACGACAAACGTTAACCAACCCTGTGCAATTTGGTCTCGGGCAAACATCTTCGTCGACCTCCTTATACCCGTTTGACATGACGTATCAGGGCGGAAAATACCAAATGATAGTCAATGCTACGGAATTAGAAATGGCGGGAATAAATGCAGGAGAAATTAAATCGTTATGGTTAAATGTTTCTAATTTAATCAATGGTGGAGCGCTTATGCATCCAAGAATATTAATCAAATCGACTCAAGATTCTCAATTAACGGAGTTCCATAATAGTGGTTTTTCAACGGTTTATGATTTGAGCAGAACGGCTACAACTACATCATTTGGCTGGGAAGAGCTTCAGCTTGGTCAAAATGAATTTTTATTTAATGAGCCGTACGTTTGGAATGGAACAGATAATATCGTGATTGAAATAAGTTTTGATCACTCCTTTCCGGCAAACAACCAAATCGAATTCGAAACAGAATCAAGTAACAATGGTCAAGCATTAAATTACTCTTCTAAAAACGGCAGCCTCAAGTTTGATGGAACAAACCATGCCCTATTGGAAATGTCTGATGTTGATTTAGGTGATGAATTAACCATATCAATGTGGGTTAAGGGGAATGGAAACACCGGTGTGAATACATCAATTCTAGAGGGATATGACACTTTAAATCAACGTGTAATTAACATTCACATGCCTTGGAGTAACAATCGGATTTATTGGGATTGTGGTGAGGGTTCTGCTTACGATCGAATCGATAAAGACATGTCAAATGATGGTATTGATAATGAGTGGCACCATTGGGCTTTCGTTAAAAAACAAAGTTCAGGAGAAATGATGATTTATAAAGATGGTTCTCTTTGGCACAGTGGAACGGATAAAAACAAAATCATTGGAAACCTTCATCGTCTGGTCATAGGGGCAAACAGAAGTCTTGGCAATCATTGGAAAGGTAATATTGATCATTTTGAAATTTTCAATGCTGCTCTAGATGAGGCAACAATAAGTTCATGGCAATACAAAAAAGTAGATATTTCTCACCCTAATTGGAACAACTTGATGGTGGCCTATGATTTTGATAATTTATTATATGCGAGAGATGCGTCATCCAATAATTACTTACTAATGCCATCATCGTTAGGGATGTTTGATTTTTCAGAAGGTCCCATTAAAGGAATGGAACGATCAGTAAACAGGTTGCTCGTGTCTTTTGGAAATGGGGATTACCAGGATGTGATTTCTTCAGATGTAGTCGTGAATAAAAAATCATTGATTGAGCCAGAGGTATTATTTGAATTTGAATCAATTCACAGACACTTTGAAATATCCAATTCATCCATAGTTGCGCCTTCAGGAGATGAAATCGAATATGACTTGCAGGGAGATGTGGTTTCTTCAACACCTTATTCAACCAGTGAATCCGTTGAGAATTCTACCATAACATATTACCAAAACCCTTACGAGATTATTTTTGATGTTGAAATCGCGAGATACATTACCCCATATGGAATAGGTTTTGATTTAGGACCAAATGGTTTTGCTTGGATCTATGACGTTACGGATTATCAGGATTATTTAAGGGATGTGGTGGACCTTGCCGCTCATAACACCCAAGAGTTGTTGGATTTGAGTTTTGCTTTTGTTGAAGGAATACCGCCAAGAGACGTTCACAAAAGAGAACCCATTTGGTCTGATTTCAGATCTTATGGATTCGCAGCTATGGCAGAAGATAATGTGCTTCAAGAAAAGAAAGTTCATTTGTCTGATACGTCTGAAGGCTTCAAAATTAAAACAAGAATGTCTGGTCATGGACAAGTTGGTAATCTGGCGGCTTGTTGCGAATGGGTTTCAAATGATCACAGTATCAAGGTAGATGGTGTTACACGTTTTGAATGGGATATTTTTGAAGAGGATGATTGTGGAAATAACCCTCTTACCGGACAAGGAGGAACATGGCCATATGCTAGAGAAGGATGGTGTCCCGGTGATAAAGTAAAAGAATACGAGTTCGAGCTTACGCCCTATGTTACACCTGGAGATTCGGTTTCTCTTGATTATGTTATCAATAATGTCCCTTCAAATGATCAAGGACAAGGATCTGGAAATTATAGAGCAGCCTACGATTTGATTTCATATTCTGCTCCAAATTTTGAAAATGATGCAGCGATTGTAGATGTGTTGAACCCGAGTAATTACGAGTACTATTCAAAATTCAATCCTACTTGTTCGAACCCAAGAGTTATATTAAGAAATACAGGTTCAGAACCGCTTACCTCCTGTACGATAAAGTGTTGGATTACCTATGGTGACAACATTGATTTTCAATGGACAGGAAACCTCGGGTTTATGGAAGAAGAGATTGTAGAAATACCTGTTTCTGATTATTCTTGGTGGACAGATCTTGACGAGAATCAAACCTTCACAGCTTATGTAAGAGACCTAAACGGTTCTTTTGGTAATGACGATTATCAGCAAAATAGTGTTAAAAAATCTAAGTTTGATGCAGCGGAATCGGTTGATGGACCATTCCTAATATGGTTTACAACAAATAATAAGGCTTCAGAAAATGCTTACAGGCTTATGGATGCATCTGGAACGGTTATTTTTGAAAGAACCAATTTACAAAACACGACGCAGTACAAAGACACCTTTGATTTGGCTCCTGGATGCTATTCAATTGTACTTGATGATTATGATGATGACGGTTTGTCATTTTGGTATTCTTCACAGGTAGAGGGGGAGACAACGGGAGCATTTAGAGTCAGAAAAGTAGGAGGGAGCTATATGGAAATTTTCCCAGGAGATTTTGGAAGCTATCACCGATATGATTTTTCAGTAGGTTTTACATTAGGATTGAATGAGCTGCCTAACTACGGAGAACTATCTGTTTTTCCAAATCCCGCTCAGGATGAACTTACCATTGATCTAGTAGCCAAGGTCGATGGTAATGCAAGCGTTAAAATCATGGATTTGTCAGGAAGGGTTTTACTTCAAGATGAGATGAATGCTTCTGCTTCTTTTGCAGAGTATTTTGCAGATGTTAGTCAATATAATAAGGGTACTTATGTTATACGTATTTCTACAGTGAATGGGATTTATACAAAGAAATTCATAAAAAACTAGGAGTACCTTCTGAGTATTTTTTGAATAGACCCAATATACGAACCACCGAAAATAATAAGGTGAACAAGAAGAGGGTAAAGTTGATGGAGGTCAGTCCTTTTTTTCCAATGGTTATCCAAAGAATATATGCTATTGTATGCCTCCATGGTTTCGTTAGAAATGTGCCCAAATAATAGAAGCATTGCCAAATCAATCTCTCGGTGCCCGTAATACACGGCTGGATCAATTAAAACGGGGAATGTATTCTCATCAGAAATAATATTTCCATGCCACAAATCACCATGTATAAGAGAGGGAGGCTCAACAGGAATGAGATTGTCTAACTCTTTATAAAGCTTATCAAAGGAGCGGAGTGTCTTCTTTTCAATATGTCCTGTATCAAATCCTTTTTTTACTAGAGGTTCCAGACGCATGGATTTATAAAACGAGGTCCAATCACTTTTTTTATTATTGATTTGAGGAATCGATCCTATGTAATTGTCATGGTCAAGCCCGAACGAATCTGATGATAGTAGATGCAATTCTGCTAGCTTGATTCCCAGTGCCGTCTCACTTATTGTAGTTCCTTGATCATTGACATATTCAAGCATCAAATAGCTTATGTTTTGATAAACACCTTTATTCAATACATTTGGAACACGAAAACTTGATGAATTCAATAAATCTAATCCTTGCTCTTCTTTTTCAAACATTAGTGGGTATTGTTCAGCTTTATTCAGTTTGAGAACAAGTTCTCCTTGCCTTGTAGTGCATTTGTAAACCCTGTTTATACTTCCTCCGGACAAGGCCTTGAATGAAATTAAATCTTCATTTAATTCTGTATTTATGATTTCATTAAGCTCTTTCATTAATCGTTAAAGAGAAAAAACTTCATTGATTCGAGCCACATGGAATCCGTTTAAAAGAATCTGCTTAAATGCCTTACTATCCTCATTTAATGCTGGATTTGTGTGATTAAGATGAATGAAGTATACTTTATTTTTTTCCTTTGATGATAAGTTCTTTAAAAGGTTCATTGATTCAACAATAAATGGATGAGGGATTTCTGAGACATCTCTATGATTGATTTCTTCTCCATCATAAAAAGTACCATCAATAAATGCATAATCTACTTTAGAAATTTCCTGTACGATACTCAAGTCCCATTTGTCCCATTTATCAATATCCGGAATAAATAAGGCGGATCGATTCGAGCCTATAATTTTATACCCAACAGTTTCGGAATATTCATCTCTATGTGGAACAATAAGGGGAACAATCTTTATCGTTTTATCTAAAAAAACCGTGTCTCGATTACTCAAATCTTTTAACTTGATATTTTTATTTTGAACGAGTTTTTCCCAAGGTCCATTTGTTTCTAGGAAATTTTTCATTCTAGACATGGTGTACACATTTATGCCTTTGCCAGCTGCTCCTTCTTTCCCAAGATACATGAGACCACTATAATGGCCAATGTGAGCATGAGTTAAAAAAATGCCATCAAGAAGTTTTTCTGAAGACCCAAGTTTATTCAAATAATGTAGCTGCTCAGCAATATTTGGCGTTGCATCAATAAGGTATTTTTTATTTGTGGTTGTGTTGATGATACCCATTGCACTAACCAATCGGTTTTTTTTATCTGTGTCATTAAGTTTAGAACAACACTCTTTTAGACAGCCTATTTGTGGCGAACCTGCATCCTGAACGGTCCCAAGTATCACAATCGATGTTTTCTTTAGTTGGGCTGTTTTTGAGGAAGATTTTATGGTTTTGGTAATTGTTTTTACGTCAGGAGATGTGCATGAAACAATCATGGTAACAAACAACAAGAAAACGCATAATCTACTCATCTTTATTTTTTCTTCAAAACCAAAGAATATACCATCGGTATGTTGGAATCGAGATGTTGAATCCTGTATTTTCCTTCTGAAATTTTCACCGTATGTCGGAAGCAATCGTAAGGAGAATAGTCATATTCTTTAAAAGATAATAAATCCATTTCATTATTCATTAAGGATGTAATGATTTCAGATAAACTATGGTTCCACCAAATAGACGAAATCTCTTCTTTTGAATTAGGCGAAGCATAACTTCCGTTTTCAACCTCCACATAGGGTTTTTCATTAAAATAAGAATAACTTATCTCCTTAAAATCGTCGTCGAACATCCATACACTAGGGTGAAAGTCAACAATAGTAAATGTGTCTCCAGATTTTAAATGCTTTGAAATGACCTGTGCCCATTTATGGAGATCTGGCAACCATCCACAAATGCCATAGCTACAAAATACCATGTCAAAGTCATGTGAATCAGCCAAATCTAGGTCATATATGTTTGAACAAATAAATTCAGCGTTAAAGCCCATCTCTTTTTTGATATCTTCAGCATAAGAAATAGAAACAGGACTAAAATCTACACCTACTACATGAGCATCCAATTGTTCAAGACTAAAGGTATCTAAGCCAAAATGACATTGGAGGTGAAGTATTTTTTTGTTTTCAATATTCCCAAGTAAGCCAATCTCAATATCATTTAAGGTGTTTTTACCTTTTTTAAATCCTTCTGTATCATAGAAATCAGAATTGAGGTGCATTTTGGATCTCTGATCCCATGAATTACGATTAATTTCTAACCATTTTGAAGTGTCTTTGGACATAATTCTACACTCTTCCGTTCTTGATTTCTTCTACAACCTCTGGATTCAAAAGTGTGCTGATGTCTCCGAAATTAGAAAAGTCTCCTTCAGCGATTTTTCTTAATATCCTCCTCATAATTTTTCCAGACCTTGTTTTGGGTAAACCCGAAGTAAATTGAATGCGATCGAGTTTTGCTATGGGTCCAATTTTTTCAGAAATGATTTTATTGATTTCTAGCTGAATATTTTTGTTCCCGTCAGGGAGCTCTTTTAGTGTAACAAAACCATAGAGGGCATTTCCTTTTATATCATGAGGAAAACCGACTATAGCCGATTCAGCAACCATAGGATGCTCGTTTATGGCATCTTCGATGGGCGCTGTTCCGAGGTTATGACCAGAAACAATAATGACATCGTCCACCCGACCCGTAATTCTGAACATACCATCCTTATTTCTTTTGGCTCCATCACCAGTGAAATAATATCCAGGAAAGGCCGTGAAATAAGTTTCTTTGTATCGTTTATGGTCGCCCCAGATCGTCCTTGCAATTGAGGGCCATGGATATTTAATGCATAGTTTTCCCACCGTGTCATTTTCATTGGATTCCTTTCCATTTTCATCCATTAAAACAGGTTCTATTCCCGGTAGAGGATTTGTCGCAAAAGTTGGTATTTGCGGAGAAATGTGGGGTAGTGGGGAAATTAAGATTCCTCCAGTTTCTGTTTGCCACCAGGTGTCGACGATAGGACATTTTTTCTTTCCAATATTTGTATTATACCATTGCCATGCTTCCTCGTTAATGGGTTCTCCTACAGTACCGATTATCTTCAAACTGCTTAAATCATGTCGATTTACGTGTTCAATCGATTCTTTGGCAAGTGCTCGAATAGCAGTAGGTGCAGTATAAAATTGATTGACTTTATATTTATCAATAACTTCCCAAAATCTACCTGGGTTTGGATAGGAAGGAACTCCCTCAAACATAAGTGTGGTCGCACCATTTAATAGAGGTCCGTATACAATATAAGAATGTCCTGTGATCCATCCAATATCGGCAGTACACCAATACACATCATTGGGTTCATAGGCAAATACATTGTTAAATGTGTAGGCGGTGTATACCATATAGCCACCTGTTGTATGAACCATTCCTTTTGGTTTCCCTGTAGAACCTGAAGTGTAAAGTATAAATAAAGGGTCTTCAGCGTCCATGTGAACGGCTTCATGCTTTTCACTGGCATGTTCAAGTAAAGGTTTTAGGAAATAATCTCTATTGTTTTTCATTTTGACTTGAGTCATTGTTCTTTCTGCTACCAAAACTTTTTCGACGCAGGGACACTGCGTTAATGCTTCATCAACAATTCCTTTTAGATCTATTGTTTTATTACCTCTAAAACTCCCATCAGCCGTTATGACCATTTTGCAGCTGGAATCATTTACTCTTGCCGCAAGAGCTCCTGATGAAAAGCCAGCAAATATTACAGAGTGAACTGCACCAATACGGGCGCAAGCAAGAACTGATACTGCCAATTCGGGTATCATTGGCAGGTAAATAGCTACACGGTCTCCTTTGGAGATGCCCATTTCAGAAAGTAAATTAGCCATTTTACACACTTTTTTGTGTAAGGCATTATATGAGATATGAGTCGCTTGCTCATTGGGCATGTTTGGTTCAAAGATGATCGCAGTTTGATCCGGCTTACTTTTGAGGTGTCTGTCAATACTGTTAAAAGTAATATTTGTTTTTGCCCCTTCAAACCACTTGAAGCTTGCTTCGTTCATGTCACAATTCATGACCGTATCCCATGGTTTGAACCAGGTGAATTCTTTAGCTATTCCCTCCCAAAACTCAGTCTTTTTTTCAACAGAATTTTGGTAACTTCTTGTGTATTCTTCTCTGGTTCGGATATTATAACTCATTAGAATCTTATTTTGATGGTATTTATAAAAGTAAAGAGTTTCATTAAATTTCTATAAATTTACTAGATAATGAATTGGAAAAAAACCATTTGGAAATATTTCCCTGATTTGTGGCAGTATTTGGTTATTGTAATCATATTTGTTTTTGCTTCATTTTTTTTCTTGTAAACAACCAGCTCTCCATGTATAACACCTACTCAATGTCATCTATCAAAATCATCACCTTTACATTTTTCTTTTGTCTATTTCAATTTGGTTATGGTCAAGCCCAATTAGATTTTGTATCAAATATAGATTATCAGGAACTACATGATGCTGAATTAAATGATGTTTGGGGTTATGTTGATGAAGTTGGGAATGAATACGCAGTTATTGGCACAACAAAAGGAACATCAATTGTCGATGTAACAGATCCAGTTAACCCACAAGAAATATTTTGGTTAGATGGAGCCCAAAGTATTTGGAGGGACCCTAAGGTATTTGGAGACTATGCTTATGTCACAACAGAGGAAGAGGTTGGAATGACCATAATTGACTTAAGTCCATTACCAGCAAGTGCGAGTTTGTCCAGTACCGTTTTTATGGGTGAAGGTAGCATCACATGGGAATCTGCACACAACTGTTTTATTGATGAATCGGGATTTCTTTATGTCTTTGGGGCAAATTATGGTGAAGGAGGAGCGATTATATATGATGTCAATACAACACCGATGATGCCCGAGGAGGTTGGTATTTTCGACACATGGTATGTGCATGACGGTTATGCCAGAAATGACACACTTTATTTGGCTCATGTGAACGATGGATTTCTTAGCATAGTTGATGTTAGCGATAAGTCCAATCCTATACTACTGGGTACTCAAATCACATCAAATTCATTTACTCATAATATATGGCCTTCAGATGATGGTCAAGTCGTGTATACTACAGATGAGCTACCCAATTCTTTTGTTACATCATATGACATTACAGACCCAACTAATATTGTTGAATTGGATAGGGTTCAAAGCTCACCTGGTGCAGACGTTATTCCACACAATACTTTTGTCGTTAATGATTATTTGGTAACAAGCTATTATGTAGATGGAATCACAATACACGATGCTACCTATCCGTATAATCTTATTGAGGTTGCCGCTTATGATACTTATCCCGGGCAAACACCTACTTATGATGGATGTTGGGGGGTATACCCTTATTTGCCTTCAGGAAATATACTAGGGGCAGATATGACGGAAGGTTTTTTTGTGTTAAGTCCAAATTATGAAAAAGCTGCATATCTTGAAGGTGTAGTAACCGATTTTTCAAATGCCTCATCTTTAAATAATGTTTCTATTGAGATCGTATCAAGTGATCAATATGAAAACACAAACACCATTGGTTTTTATGCATCAGGGATGGCAGTCGCCGGTACTTATGATGTTAAATATTCAAAGGTTGGTTATTTTCCTCAAACGGTCAGTGTCTCATTAGTACAGGGAATTGTCACCACCCAGGATATTCAATTGGTGCCAATAGAGCAATTCAATGTCACAATCAATGTAATGGATGGGGGAGGAAACCCAATTACAGATGCCCAAATATCACTTAATCATCCTTTAATTTCATACAACGGTATTACGAATGGAATAGGTGAAGAGAACTTTAGTTTATTTTATCAAGAGAGCTACGAACTCATTGTTGGAAAATGGGGTTATTACACTGAGTGCATCAATCCGGTTATAAATATTTCTACTGGGGTTATTAATATTACATTGATTAATGGATACTATGATGATTTTTCATTTGATTTTGGTTGGACCGTAACAGGAAATGCTGAAACTGGGGAGTGGGAAAGGGGTATTCCTAATCCGACGACTAATACGGTTATGGGCAGCGATGTATTTGGAGATTGTGGTTCTATGGCATACGTTACAGGAAATAAGATTAATGTTGACCCAGATTATGATGATGTCGACAATGGTATAACGATTTTAACTTCGCCTCAAATGGATTTGACTCAATATGCAAATCCAGCATTCAGGTTTAGTTATGCGTTCTTTTGTAATCATGGCCCTGAACTTATAGATGACACTTTAAGCTTTATGATTGGCAATGGATCTGAATTTGAAATATTTCATCAAGTTCTTCCTCCTCAAGGTGATCCTATGGTTTTTGAAGAACATTTCGTGATAATTGCTCAGCAAACGTCTATAACAATTACCAATTCAATGACTTTCAAAGTTTTTGTTTCTGATCTCGAACCACATGTGAATATTACCGAAGCGGCATTTGATTTCTTTAGGGTTGAAGACGTCTGGGGAGTTGAGGAAACAAATGCGAATACTTTTAGTATTTATCCAAATCCCGTGACGGAATGTGCTATTGTTAATGGAGCGAGAGTAGGCTCAAATTATAAGGTTATTTCTGCAAATGGAATTGTCTTGATGAATGGTGTCATTGACGGCGACAACCATACCATTGATATGAATGATATGTCCAAAGGCTTCTATTTTGTGCTGATTGATGGTGCGCAGAAAAAAATAATTAAACAATAACCGAAAAGGACGATAATACAGTAAAGAATTATTTAAATTTGAAGGATATGTCAAAGCAAATATCGATAGTAGTTCCACTCTTTAATGAAGAGGAATCCTTACCTGAGCTTTTTGCATGGATCCAAAGAGTCTTGTCTATTAATTACAACTACGAAGTGATTTTTGTCGATGATGGTAGTAAAGACAAGTCTTGGGATGTAATTGAAGGACTACAGAAAAAACATACAGAAGTTAGAGGGATTAAATTTCAACGTAATTACGGAAAGTCAGCAGCTCTTCAAAAAGGGTTTGAGATGTGTGT
>JABJEE010000127.1 GCA_018665005.1 Flavobacteriales bacterium | reverse complement strand
TTTAACATCTCTAACTACCATTAGACCTAATTATAGAAGATAACTATAATACCTGCCAAAGTCAAGTTTTTTCTTTGACCAATCGTTACTAACTTAATGTATATCAATAAAATATACATGTTAGTAAAAACCTATTCAAGTACCCTCTGTGGTATCACATCAACCACCATCACAATTGAAGTTAACTTAGGAAGTGGAATAAATTTTTATCTAGTTGGACTTCCTGATAACGCCGTAAAAGAAAGTCATCAAAGAATAAAATCTGCTTTTAAAAACAATGGGCTAAAATTTCCTGGTCGAGAAATAACAATAAATATGGCACCCGCAGATATTAAAAAGGAGGGTACTGTATTTGACCTTCCTATTGCCGTTGGCATATTGTCCGTAAGCAAACAGATAAATCATGAGAATTTGAATAAATACCTTATGATAGGAGAGCTGTCTTTAGATGGGTCTTTACAATATTGCAAAGGTGTACTACCAAGAGTACTGCAAGCTAAAAAAGAAGGGTTTCAAGGAATTATTGTCCCTCAACAAAATTACTATGAAGCCTGTCTTGTTGAAAATATTGAAATCATTCCTGCTACAAATATTAAAGATGTTATTCATTTTTTTAATCAAAATAAAAAACCCGAAACACCACCAATTCAACCTAAAACAATTAAACCCCATTCTAATCTTGACTTTAAAGATGTTCAAGGGCAGTATCAGGTCAAAAGAGCTTTTGAGATTTCAGCAGCAGGTGGCCATAATTTAATTCTAATAGGACCACCAGGAGCTGGAAAATCCATGATGGCGAAAAGAATGCCTGACATCCTTCCGCCATTAAATATTAATGAGGCATTGGAAACTACTTCGTTGTATAGTGTGTCCCAAAAGGTGAACTTTGAAGGCGATCTAATTCGTCAAAGACCTTTCAGGAAACCTCATCATACCATATCAGATGTAGCGCTTGTTGGTGGAGGAGGTATTCCTAAACCAGGTGAGATTTCACTTGCACACAATGGGGTTCTTTTTCTAGATGAGTTGCCTGAATACAAAAGAAATGCACTCGAAGTAATGCGGCAACCGATGGAAGATCAGATTGTGAATATTTCTAGAGCGAATTTTTCGATGGAATACCCTGCAAACTTTATGCTTTTAGCCGCCATGAATCCCTGCCCTTGCGGTTATTTAAATCATCCTAAAAAGAAGTGCTCCTGTAGTAGTTATCAGGTGCAAAAATATCTCGCTAAAATATCTGGACCACTTTTGGATCGAATTGATTTACATGTTGAAGTAGCACCAGTATCATTCACCGAACTTTCCAGCGAAAAATTACAAGAAAGCAGTAAAACGATAAGAGAAAGAGTACGTTCAGTTAGAGAAACACAGAATATTCGATTTGATAAAAAGAAGAAAAATCGTAATAATGCCAATATGAATAAAGTAGAAATAAATACATTCTGTAAATTATCTAAAGACTCTTTAGAACTCCTCGAGTTGGCTATGAACAGATTAAATTTATCTGCCAGAGCCTATGATCGTATATTAAAAGTAGCACGAACGATTGCCGATATGGATTCAAAAAAAGACATCCAGCAAAATCATATTGCTGAAGCAATACAATACAGAGCACTTGATAAAATGAACCAATACCTCGCTTAAGAATTAAATTCGTTTTCGATGTCATTAAATCCTTCAATTTCATGAAGCTTTAAATCTGATTCTTTTATTAGGTAAAAGTTAAAAGGAAATTTAAAGGCAAGATCCAGGTCGTGTGTAGAAATAATTATCCCTTTATTTTGATCAATACTGATTTGTTTTAATAACTCATAAACTCTTTTCTTATTCTGATAGTCCAAATGAGCCGTTGGCTCGTCTAATAGAATATAATCGGTTTCTTGTACATAAGCTTTTGCTATAGCACAAAGCTGAAGCTCTCCTGAGCTGATCTGATTGGTGTGTTTATGCGATAAATGAGTAATTCCAAATATAGATTTGGCCTTTTCTACAGCTTTTAAATCTTCTTCAGAAGCATTACCAAACATATTCGTGAAATTTGATCTGCCCAGCATCAAATAGGCATCCACACTTAAAAAAGAAACGCCTTTTTGACTTGAAGGAACAAATGAAATATGGGTCGAAAGTTCTCTGTCAGAATATTTATCAAGCGCCTTGTCATCTAGCGATATTTCACCTTGAAGGGGCTTAAGCAAACCAGATAATGTACGGAGAAAGGCAGATTTACCAATACCATTTTTTCCGGTAAGCAGATGGACTTTCCCTTTTTGAAAACCTACACGATCAACTGCAAACAAGTCTTTATCAAATCCTATTACGATATTATTTAATTTAATCATCTGAGCTTCCGAATTAAAATATAAATAACAAATGGTGCTCCAATAAGAGAGGTTAATGCATTTATGGGAATAAGCAATATATCGCTAAAAAGCTGGATTGTAATGTCACAAGTAAGTAGGAAAAATGCACCGAATAACAAATTTGCTATAAGGAGAAGCATGTGATTCTGAGTCTTAAATAACATTCTTGTAAGATTGGGCACAGCCAGTCCAACAAAAGCAATAGGTCCACAAAAAGCAGTTATTAGACCCGTAAATAATGCGGTTATAAAAACGATGAGAATTCGGATTTTTTTAATGTCATATCCCATTAGACGACATTCTTCCTCGCCAAGAACTAAAATATTTAATGGCTTGATGATAAAAAAAGTAAGAAAACAAGTTATTATGAACACTGAGAAAATCATAGGGATTTGCTCTACAGTAGCGTTGTTTAGGGAACCCATAGACCACAATGCAAAAGATTTTAAAGCTTCAGCCTGTGATCCTGCCTCAAGAATCGTTATGATCGCAGAAACAAAACTCCCGAGCATCACCCCAAAAAGAAGTAAGCCTATTTGATTTCTGAGAAAAGATGCGGTAAATAATATAAATAACCCAAATACAAATGCCCCAAGAAGAGCAGAACCAATTAAACCAAGCTCAGAATTAAAAAAACCAACCCCCGAAAGAACACCTAATGCCACCATTAAACTTGAGCCTGAATTGATGCCTAAAACATAAGGACCGGCCAAGGGGTTTTGAAACAAGGTTTGCATAAGCATGCCTGCTACTGAGAGCGCTGCACCTGAAACAATTGCCATCATTATTCTTGGAAGTCGTATTTCACGAATAATTACTTGGTTAATATCTTGACTAGAATAGTCTAACAATGCAGGATATAGGTCGCTGAATTTTGTAGGAATATCTCCCAACATCAAACCGAAGAACGAAAGTCCCAAAATGCCTACAAAAACAACAAACAAAAGAACGGTATGTGACTTTACCCCTATCATTGAACCAATTTGTAAAAAAATAATTTATTCGATTCCATTTGAATTCCTTTTTTGAGTTCTGCATAATCAGACAAGATTAAATCTGGACGACATGCAGATAGCTCCCAATATTTATTGGTGTCATGAGAATAACAAAATACAGAACTTAGCTTTAACGGTTTCAGTAGCCTTGATTTGGGATGAGTTTTGAGGATTTGAGTTTTATTATTAAACCCCGGATTTAACCACAAATCGACATTATCCGTAATTCCTAGGATTTTTTCAAAGGACAATGATAGACTTCCAGTACCTTTTTCATTGGAGAATAGATACGAAAGGCCTGCATCATCAAATAGCTGAGCATGATAACTTTCTCCAGCAGGTGCATACCAAAAATCTCCAGTCATATTTCCAGACAAGGTTAGAATTGATTTATTCCCTTGAACCTCATCCTTGATGTTTTCATAATTCGTGCAGATTTGATTGAATTTATTCTTGGCCTCATCAGCATGCCCGGTAAGATATCCAAACAGTAAAATCCACTCTGCCCGACCTAAAGGATGGACTTCTCTCCAATCATAATTGGGAATTGTTTCTATACCTATTTTATGTAATAAGTTCTGTCTTGGGAATTCATTAGAAAAACCACTATAAATAACCATCTCCGCACCTGAGCTGATTATTTTTTCAGCAGAAATCAATTGCTCTTCACCCAGTTCTATAGCACCTTTGTTTTTAAGTTTTGTATTGTGCACATATTTAAGATCTGCAACAGCGACAATGCGATCAATTAAATTTAACTCTCCAAGCATTCCAATATGAGTACTTGATAAAACAGCGATTCTTTGAATGGGATTTTTTACATCATACGTTTGCGATTTGTTCTTATTTGATTTGAAGTTAGGAAGCTTCAGTTTAACTATTTGAGATGGATCATCCGGATTAGTGATTTCAATACGAACCAAATCTTTTGTTTCTGAAATCTTGAGCCATTTACTGTATTTACATAAGTTTTCTGAGTCTTTAATTTGACTATCATCGGGTTTTGTTCCACAAGAAATGAGAAGAAAGAAAAATCCGAAGAGAATGAGCTTCATTTAATATTTTTCATTTTCATTTGGGAAATCTCCACTTCGTACATCTTGAATATAAGCTTGAAATGAATTAAGCATTTGCTCATGAAGGTTATTGTATTTCCTCAAAAATCTAGGGTTAAATTCATTATTAATCCCCAACATATCATGAACGACCAGAACCTGACCGTCAACTCCTCCTCCTGCCCCTATTCCGATAACAGGTATGGTTAACATGGTTGCTACCTTTTTAGCCAATTCTGCAGGTATCTTTTCAAGAACAATAGCAAAACAACCCGCTTCTTCTAATGCTTTGGCATCAGCAATAAGACGATTGGCTTCTTCTTCTTCTTTGGCTCGAACAACATATGTTCCAAATTTATATATCGATTGAGGGGTCAATCCGAGATGCCCCATAACGGGTATTCCAGCCGTTAATATGCGTTGTGTTGATTCGAGAATCTCTTGCCCTCCTTCCATTTTAATGGCGTGTCCACCAGATTCTTTCATGATTTTAATGGCACTTGATAATGCCTCTAAAGAATTTCCCTGGTAAGAACCAAACGGCATATCAACGACAACCAAAGATCGATTTACAGCCCTTACAACTGAAGATGCATGATAAATCATTTGGTCCAAAGTTATTGGTAATGTGGTTTCGTGTCCCGCCATTACATTTGACGCCGAATCCCCCACTAATATCACATCAATTCCTGCCTCATCAATAATTCGAGCCATCGAAAAATCATACCCTGTAAGCATAGAGATCTTCTCCCCCTCGCTTTTCATCTCTTGAAGTGTATGCGTCGTTACTTTTTTAACATTTTTATGTACTGACATTGTATATGTTTTTTTAATATCTAGTTTAGGTAATCACTTACGTTTTTTTCTATTCTGTTATTAATATCACTGGTATCGGACTTTATGAAATCCAAGCCTGTAATCTTTTCATAAAGCTCAATATAACGCTCTGAAATTATCTGAACAAATGAATCAGGCATATTTGGCATTTCCTGGCCGTCAAGACCTTGAAAACCATTTTCAATTAACCATTGTCGTACAAATTCTTTCGAGAGCTGGCGTTGAACAAGCCCTTTATCTTGCCTGTCCTGATAACCATCAATATAAAAGTATCTTGAGGAGTCTGGTGTATGAATTTCGTCAATCAAAATTACTTTTCCGTCCAACAAGCCAAATTCATATTTGGTGTCTACCAGAATCAAGCCCCTTTTCGCTGCCATTTCAGTACCCCTTTCAAATAATCTTCGTGTAATATCTTCTAATTGCAAGTATATATCTTCAGGAACTATGCCTTGTGATAGAATGTCCTCTCTGGAAATATCTTCATCATGCCCTTCATCAGCCTTGGTCGCAGGTGTTATTATGGGTTCTGGGAATTTATCATTCTCTTTCATTCCTTCTGGCATTATAACCCCACACAATACTCTATTCCCTTTTTGATACTCCCTTGCAGAGTGTCCTGCAAGATACCCTCGAATTACCATTTCTACTCTAATAGGATCACAAGCATATCCAACGGCCACGTTCGGATCTGGTGTATCTATCAACCAATTTGGTACGATATCTGAAGTCGCTTTCAAAAACATGGTCGCTACCTGATTCAGCACCTGACCTTTATAGGGTATTCCCTTGGGCAATATATGATCAAAGGCAGAAATTCGATCTGAAGCCACCATAACCAATAGATGATTATCCAAATGATGAACATCACGAACCTTACCATGATAAACTGATTTTTGTCTTGGGAAAATAATATTTGATGTTGTTAATGCATTCATGAGCTATGGTCTGTAATTATTTGTCTTCATTAGTATCAAATGCTGAAATGATTTTTTTCACGAGCTTATTCCTTATGACATCATTCTGTCCAAGTCGGATAATGCCAATATCATTAATGTCCTTTAATGAATCTAAAGCGGAAGCCAAGCCAGATTTTTGCCTACTTGGCAAATCAACTTGAGTCATATCTCCGGTAATTATAAATTTTGCCGTTACACCCATTCTGGTCAAAAACATTTTCATTTGCATCTTGGTGGTATTCTGTGCTTCATCTAAAATCACAAAAGCCTTATCTAAAGTTCGACCTCTCATAAATGCCAATGGGGCAATTTCAATTACGCCGTATTGAATCATTTCAGAAAGCTTTTCAGGAGGAATCATTTCTCTTAATGCATCATATAAAGGCATTAGATACGGATCAAGTTTGTCTTTTAAATCACCTGGTAAGAATCCTAGGTTTTCCCCTGCCTCAACTGCTGGCCGGGTTAACACAATGCGTTTTATTTGTTTTTCTTTTAATGCTCTTACAGCTAATGCAACAGCTGTATAGGTCTTGCCTGTTCCTGCAGGGCCAACAGCGAAAACCATATCATGATTAGAAATGGCTTTTACCATTTTTTTTTGATTAACTGTTCTTGCTCTTATTTTTGTTCCACCATTACCAAATAAAATAACATCTGAAGCCTTTTCTGTATTAACAAGA
This sequence comes from Flavobacteriales bacterium, assembly GCA_018665005.1. Classification (GTDB taxonomy): domain Bacteria; phylum Bacteroidota; class Bacteroidia; order Flavobacteriales_D; family Crocinitomicaceae; genus UBA952. The sequence goes on along the minus strand of JABJEE010000127.1, from coordinate 16,014 downwards.
CTCTCCCCCTCATCTAGCATTAGATTATCTATGTTGTTTTCTGATAAAGAATCGTATTTATTCAAATGCTTTAAAAGCAAATCTATTTTTTTTTCGAACAAGTCAATTACCTCATCTTCTCCTGTGATTGATAAAGTATTTCCCCGGGATGTGATTTTTAATTTGGGATAGAAAGATTTAATATATTTCAAATTAGAGTTATTCACTCCAAAAAAATCAACCGGATTGGTATGTTTAATAAGAATTTTTCGTGGACCCGTCATTCATTTAATTTAATTGATAGTAAGGCTCTAATTATTGTAAATCATTACTTTTGGTAAAATTATAAATGAATTCGGAATCCTAATGCAAATCATCACATTAATATCTGATACAGGAAGCCAGGATTATTATGTCGCTTCCATTAAAGGAGCTTTGTTCAAGATTAATCCAGAATTCAAAATAATAGACATTTCTCACTCTATAGAAGCTTTTGATGTTGCAAATGCTGCTTTTCAGCTTCGATGCTGCTATCAAGATTTTCCTGATGGGACAATTCATCTCATTGGCGTCGATAGTGAGCCAATGATTGTTCCCCCAGCTTTTTCAGATGATCGAAAGTTCATTGCAAGCTATCCGACAATAATGAAATTTAAAAATCAATATTTCATTTCTAATGATAACGGTTTTTTTGGAGCTTTCTTAGATGAAAACAAACCTCAAGAGCTTTGGAGATACAATATTAATTCCGATAACATTGAGGAAATTAAATTCCCAATGAAAAATTGCTTTGTTAAAATTGCGGAAAAAATACAAAATGGGGATGAAATTAAAACTTTTGCCGATGCCGTTCAATCTTACAAGAAAGCATTCATACCAAAAGCCCTCATTGAAGAGTTTATTATTAGAGGGGTTGTAATTCATGTAGATTCATTTGGAAACCTCATTACAAATATCACGAGGCAAGACTTTGAACGTTACCCTGAGGATGCACCATTTACCATCAGGTTTCACAATGATTATTTCATTGATGTCATTTCCGAAACTTATAACCAAGTTCAAGCAGGTGAAAAAGTAGCGATTTTCAATGAAAATGACTTTCTTGAAATAGCAGTGAATAGAGGTGCAACTACTACAACTGGAGGAGCCGACAAGTTGTTTGGGGTGAAAACGAGAGATTTGGTGAAAATTGAATTTAACCCAAAAGGCTCACTTAAAACTTTGTTTTAATGCTCATTAGAATTGTTAAACTAACTTTCAAAGAAGATTCACTAGATATTTTCTTCAATGAATTTAACAAAAACAAAAGTAAGATTGTGAATTTTCCTGGATGTCAAGGAATGAAGTTACTTCAGGACACAAAAGATAAAACAATCATCATGACCTATAGTCATTGGGATGATGAGTCGGCTCTTAATAATTACAGGTCATCTCAAGTATTTTCAAACCTATGGAACAACATTAAAATTCATTTTAGCGACCGCCCTGAAGCATGGAGTCATGATATTTATTTCGATGGATTTGACACAATAGAAAAGTCATTAAAATAACTTTGAGAAATCAACAATTGAAACTTGATAATTTTATTTCCAGCTTCATTGTAAAAATGCTATTTTTGAGAACTGATAACAATATATGCGCGCCCTTTATTTAAAAGAATTAAGTAGTTTTTTAAGTTCGACAATCGGGTACGTGTTTATATTGATATTTTTAATCTCATCCGGATTATTTCACTGGATTCTCTCATACAACACGAATTTACTCGAAGGTTCAGAAGCAGATATGGTTCCATTTTTTAATCTTGCACCTATCATTTTTCTAATTCTCATACCTGCAATTACGATGAAATCATTTGCAGAAGAAAAAAGAACCGGTACAATTGAGCTGTTATTTACTCGACCTATTTCTGACTTGGGGATTTTAATGGCCAAATATTTAGCAGGAGTGACTTTACTTGTTATTGCTATAGCACCGACAATAACTTATTACATTTCGATGTATTTCTTAGGTAAGCCAATAGGAATTATTGATGGGGGCGCAACACTTACTTCGTATATCGGTCTAATTCTATTGGGTAGTGTTTTTGTAGCCATTGGCATCTTTGCTTCGACAATTACCAGCAGTCAAATCATTGCTTTTATTGTAGCCATGTTTTTATGCTGGTTTCTTTTTGATGGATTAAATCTGTTAGGCGATTTTGGACAGCTTGGTGATCTGGATTATATCGTTAAGTATTTTAGTCTGGCTTTTCATTATGATTCTATTACAAAAGGTGTTATTGTAAGTGAAGACATTATTTACTTTCTTTCGGTGATTTTGTTGTTTTTAAGCTTGGCAACAACCGTAATTAAAACCTTGAAAAGATGAAGTCTGTTTTTTCAAAATTCAATGTTTACCGCTGGCTGATATTAGGTTTGATACTTGTATTTATTGTACTTATCAATGTGATTGGACATTACACTTCCTTTCGTTTTGACATGACAGAAGACCAACGTTACTCGCTCTCACCTGGAACAGAACAATTTCTTGATAAAGTTAAAAAATTTGACAATCGAATTAGCATAAAAATATACCTAGACGGTGAACTGCCATCTGAATTAAGGTCATTTAAAAATGGTTTAGAGGAGAAATTAAAAGACTTTAAAAACACCGTTGGTGATCGCATAGAATACACCTTTATTAATCCCAATACGGGTTCTGAAAAAGACAAAGAAATTCTTTTTGATAAGCTATACAACAAGGGCAAAGGAGTTTTGCCGATGGATGTCAAATACACAAAAAATGCCAAAGAGACCAAGATGATGCTTTGGCCTGGGGCCGTTCTTTCTTTTGCAAAAAATGGAATGCCCGTAGAAACTGTGGTTCAACTCTTACCAGGAACCTCTCCTGACAGACCCTTCTTGCTGAATCAAATGCCAGATGTAGTCGAAAATGGTCTTAATAATTTGGAGTACAATCTTGTCTCTGCATTGAGAAGGCTTACCACTATTGAAAGAAAAAAAATTGCATTTATACAGGGACATGGGGAGTTAAATGATTATGAAACCAGAATTGCCAAATCGTTAATTGCGCCTTACTATTTCATCGAAAATGTCACTATAGATGGTTACATCAAAGCTCTAGATGATTACGACGCTATAATCATTGCTGATCCTAAAACGCCTTTTTCTGAAGCTGATCTTTTCACCATTGATCAGTTTGTAATGAAGGGTGGTGATTTAATGTGTTTTATGAATACACTTGAAATCAATAAAGACACTTTATTCGCACAAGGTTATACCCATTCCAGTAGAAAAAACTTAAGGCTTGAGCATATGCTTTTTGATTATGGATTCAAAATTAATGACAACCTTATCATGGATGTCAATTCTATTCCTAAGTATGATATTCGGTTTAAAGAATCAAAATTGAATTGGTACTATCAAATGCTTTCTACTAATACCTCTCATCCAATTGCGAAGAATATTGAACCTGTCGCAATGGAATTTGTAAATCAAATAGAATTCACCAATAAAAATGTAAAACCAATACTTACAAGTTCTACAAATTCCAATCATTCCGGGTTGGCACCAATTGTTGAATTGAACATGTCTTTTAACTTTGACGAAAACAACCCTAAGCTCAACAGCAATATAAAAAATATAGACAACCAGCTTTGTATCGCAGCATTGGCAGAAGGGAAATTCAATTCTTATTCTTACAATCGAGTAGCCATAAAAGATACAACAAATCCAAATGCTCAAAAACTTAAGAGCAGTAAAACCCCATCCAAAATATTTGTTATTGGCAATGGCGAATTCATGAAAAATAGCTATCGATTAACTCAAACTAGAAACGGGCCAAAACCCGACTTTAAGGGTTTCAACGAATTAAAAATGAACTCAGACGACGTTTCGTTAAATGTAAATCGCATGATTGGAAATCAAGATTTCTTCCTCAATATTGTCGATTACATGATGGGGAATAAGTACATGCTTGAAATACGAAGCAAACAGATTGATGTTCGAGAAATAGATAAAGAAAAAGTGAGTAAACACGCTAATTATTACAAACTCATTAATCTGGTCATCCCTATTTCAATTATACTAATAACAGGAATCATTATTGGTGTAATCAGACGAATTAGATTTACCAAATAATAGTTTAATGAAATTAAAACAGGTTTTTATTCTCTTATTTAGCTTACTATCAGTAGCTGGATTATCATGGTATACCTATTATATAATTAACGATCAAAAAAACCCAGCTGGAGAGCTTATTGACTTTGCCGTAGCTGACACTAGTTCGATTACTAAGATTAGAATTACGGAGCCTAATTCTGTATCAATAGAGTTAAAAAGAAGCAATAAAGTATGGACTGATGCTAATGGAACTTGCATCACGCAAGGAATGGTTCATAATATTTTGGATGTAGCGAAAAATATAGAATTCAAAGGCTACTTACCTAAAAAATCACATCAGACATACAAGAACCTCATGTCTACGTCCCATACCAAAGTAGAGTATTATGTGAATAACAAATGGTACAAGACATGGTATATTGGCCCCCCCTCGCCTGATCATTATGGCCAAATCATGCTACTTGACTCAAAAGAATTTGGGAAAAGTGCAGAGCCCGTAATGATGGAGATAAAAGGTGTCAACGGAATCATTGAACCTAATTTCTTTGCAGACCATCGCCAATGGATGTGTACCAATATATTTGCAGTTCCAATGGAGAAATTACTTGAGGTAAAAATCATCAATCACGATGACAGCACCAGGTCATTCAAAATCAAAAAGAATGGCACCTCTTTTAATGTAAGTCAGTTCAATCAAAAGCTGGCTTATGTGGATACAGCAAATATGTACAGATACATACACAATTATAAAAAAATCCACTATGATGGTGCGAATTACGAACTAACTAAAGCTCAATGCGACTCTTTAAAAAAGACACAACCATTCGCTGAATTGATTTTAAAAGAAGGTAATGAGATAAAACAAAAGACTACACGCCTAAAAATGTTCCGAATTCAATCAGAGGATACACAAAGAAATGAATTCGGTGAACTGGTAAACATGGATATGAATAAGTTTTGGTGTGAACTTGCAGATGGATCATTGGTCAAATGTCAATATCATGTCTTTAATCCATTACTTTTCGGTTATGTTTACTTCCCAGCACTAGTCAAAACGAACGGTATACGTATAAACACGTAGTCTGATTTCAGAATATACGTAGAAGGTTGCACGTATTAAACCTTATATGTTCATATATTTTCTGTTTTTGCTTATCCTTAATCCAATTATTCAATTATTTTTGAGGCATAGTTAATAGTCTAGCAATCCTGTAGTGGATATAATACATCAATAAGCGATTAGAAAAGACAAATTCTCTTCTTATTTCCACAAGGATTTTATCTTAAAGGGGCTCGTCCGAGCCCCTTTTTGAGTTCCTAACCGTTAAATAAAAAACACCTATGCTTCATTCAGATTTGTATTTTGTATTTTTGAAATTATGTTGAGAATATTATTTTTTTGTGCCTTTTTTCTTAATTGCTTTATATCAAATGCTCAATTAATCAACGATTCAAAAAACCAGTCAAGGTTTTCATTCAACCAGCAAAATGCACTATCTTTTGGAGTAGATTACCACAGTAGTTTTCGAGAACTTTCATCCAACACAACATTTTTATCCACTCCACTAGGAGAAAGAGAATATGAGATACCAAGATGGATGACTGGATATTCTTTGCGCATTGAAATACCGGTATTTCGAATATTCAAAATAAACGGCGGTTTGTCTTTTCAACAAAATGGAGAATCGTACAATTGGAATTCACCTACAACTGACAGCACATTCTCCTATCAAACATCTTTTAAATATATTGGTATGCCCGTTCAACTTTCAATTGAATACGGCAATAAAATCTCCATATTTGGTGCCATTGGAGTTTCTCCAGCCATATTTAATTCTTACCTGCAAAGATCTCAATGGACAAATGATGTCGGCTCTAGTAATTCTGATGAAACCAGCATCCAGGACAATTGCAACTCATTTATTCTTTCATTTCAGGGTAATATTGGGGCTCATTATCACATTAACGATCATTTTGGAGTGCAGCTCAGTGCACTGTATAGAAAGCAATTAAATAACACCTATAAAGAATTTGAAGATTATATTCATAAAGCATTTGCTGTTGGATTCAATCTTGCCATTAGCTATCAATTTTAATCATGCACATTAGAGATATCATCGAATTTATTGAAAACAAATTCCCTCTTGATTTACAAGAGAGCTACGACAATTGTGGACTTACCTATGGAAATCGTCTAAATACATTGAAAGGTATTCTTGTTTGTCTAGATGTCACTGAAAAGGTTGTTGAAGAAGCGATTGCAAAAAAATGTAACCTTATTGTTTCTCACCATCCCGTAATTTTTCAAGGGTTAAAAAAAATCAATCTTAAATCCATGAACTGCCGTGTTTTGGAAAAATGCATTAAAAACGACATCGCCTTATATGCACTTCATACCAATTTGGACAACCACTACGATGGGGTAAATAAAGAAATAATGGACAGAATCGGTATTGAAAGTACTGAAATATTATTACCAAAATCCAACACCCTTTCAAAATTGGTTGTTTATGTACCCTCTGAGCATATTAACAACCTAGACAAGGCGCTATTCGCTCAGGGCGCTGGGGGAATTGGCGATTATACAGAATGTAGCTTCAGAATAAGGGGAGAGGGAAGTTTTAAGCCAAACGAACAAGCCAAACCTGTTCTTGGGAAGAAAGGAAAAAGAGAATTCGTTAACGAAATCCGTGCTGAATACCTTGTAAGAAACACAGATCTTAGCGATACTGTGATTGCCATGAAGAAAGTTCATCCATATGAGCAAGTTGCATATGAAATTATTGCCATCGAAAATAATAATAAAGAATTTGGATCGGGGATGTTTGGCGAATTGCCAAAAGAAATGACTGAAATTGAATTTTTAAATCAACTAAAATTAAATTTTAATCTCAATACAGTTCGTCATTCTGCTTTCAGAGAAAAAAAGATTTCGAAAGTAGCAGTTTGTGGCGGTTCTGGATCATTTCTATTAGAACATGCAAAACGAATAAAAGCAGATGTTTTAATCACCTCAGACTTCAAATACCATGAGTTTTTTGATGCTGAAAATGAAATTTTAATTCTAGATATTGGTCATTGGGAAAGTGAACAATTCACTACAAATCTAATTGGTAGAATTCTTAATGAAAATTTTAGTAACTTTGGCCTCCATTTAACAGAGGTAAATACAAATCCTGTAAATTATTTTTAAAATATGTCAGCTACTTCAACAAAAGAAACTAAAGCGAGTAAAAAAACAACGACTGCCAAAAAAAGCGCTTCAACTGCGAAGAAGAAAGTAAGTGCAACAAAAGACAGTTCAATTGAAGAAAAACTTGATGGATTATTCAACCTTCAGAAAATTGATTCTGAAATTGATCGAATCCGAATCATAAGAGGAGAATTACCAATTGAGGTAGAAGATCTTGAAGACGAAATAGTTGGTCTTGAAACCAGAACAGGTAAGATTCAATCAGAGATAGATGAAATTGATCAAGACATCAGTAACAGAAAAATTGCATCTAAAGAGTCTGACGCAGCTATTTTAAAGTATAAAGAGCGTCAAAACAACGTGCGAAATAATCGTGAATTCGAATCTTTGTCTAAAGAAATTGAATTCCAAGAATTAGAAATCAAATTGAATGAAAAGAGGACTAAGGAAGGGAAAATTAAAATCGATAATAAAAAAGAGATTTTAGCCGAGGCTACAGATAGATTAAATCTTAAAAAAGCAGATTTAACTACCAAAAAAGCAGAACTCGATTCTATTATTAGTGCGACTCAAAAAGACGAAAATAAATTAGTAAAAGCTTCAAAAGAAGCAAAGAAAAATATTGAAGAGCGTTTGGTTCTCGCCTATAACCGATTAAGAGACAATTCTAAAAATGGTTTGGCTGTAGTTGAATTGATTTATGGTAACAAGAAAAACACGGGGCATAGAGATGCTTCATGTGGAGGTTGCTTTAATAAAATTCCACCTCAACGTGAATTAGATATTGTCACAAAGAAAAAGATCATTATCTGTGAACATTGTGGAAAAATATTAATTCCTTCTCAAGAAGAATTGGAAGATTAAAAAAGAAAGCGCGAAAGCGCTTTTTTTTTGTTAGTTCAATTTATAATCAATATTCATACTGCCCAACTTTTTAAATAGCTCATCAGTTGGGTTTATCAAAACTGACCTTGAAGAAAGATTGACATGGATTTGGTCCAAGTTATCGTAAATCATAAAATTAACCCGACATTTTCCTTTATTCTCTGTTTTCAATAATACCTCTTGTAGGTCGGAAATCAATTGATCATTAACTGACTTAAACGATACCTTAAGATCAAGGCTTTTTGCTTTGCTTTCGCGTAAGCCCTGAAGCAACTGCATGGCATGAACATTAAACTCTAGACCCTTCCCCCATTTATGATCTTCAATACGACCCTTTATGATTACAAAGGTTCCTGGTTCCATGAAATGCTTGAATTTCAAATATTTCTCGTTGAATATGTTTAATTTATAGGTGTCGTTGTAATCCTCAATAGTTAAGGTTCCAAACCCATCTCCCCTTCGAGTCATTCTATGCTCACCCTCTGTGACCACAGCTGCAATCATTAAATCCTTTCCTTTATTTTTCTCCATTTCGTTGAGGGAACGAACTTCTCCCCTACAAAAAGAATCAATTTCAATACGAAAATCATCTAAAGGGTGACCTGAAAGATACACTCCTAGTACTTCTTTTTCTTTATTCAAGCGATATACACTAGACCATGCTTCTGAATATGGGATTTCCAAATCGGGTAAATGGACGGCCGAATCTTCACCAAATAAATCTCCTTGTCCCCCTTCCATATTTGCCTGGTAATCCTTTCCAGATTTAATAACCTTCTCGAAAAATGGACTCCCCTCTCCTCCATCGGCAAAATATTGACTTCTTTGCACTGTTGGATCTAATGAATCAAACCCACCAGCATATGCCAAGCTTTTAAAAACGGTATTGCTACACAATCTCAAGTTCACTCTTTTTGCAAAATCAAAAATCGAATTAAAGCTGGCAGATTCTCTAATTTCAACAATTTCTTCAATTGGCGAGCTACCCAAGCCTTTCACAGCGCCTAGTCCAAATCGAATAGCGCCCTCCTTATTAATGGTAAAGGTATAATTGGATTCATTAACATCCGGACCTAAAACAGGAATCCCCATACGCCTACTCTCTTCCATGAAAAATGACACCTTTTTAATATCATTCATGTTGTTGCTTAAAACTGAAGCCATATATTCTCCAGGGTAGTTTGCTTTTAGATAAGCCGTTTGATATGCAATCCAAGCGTAACATGTGGAATGAGATTTATTAAATGCATAAGAAGCAAACTTTTCCCAATCCTTCCATATCTTCTCAAGTTTGTCCGCTTTATGTCCCTTTTTCTTTGCCCTCTCATCAAAGGTGGGTTTCATTTTATCAAGGACTTTTCTGTCCTTTTTACCCATAGCTTTACGCAAGGTGTCGGCTTCCCCCTTGGAAAAATCAGCAATCTTTTGTGAGAGTAACATCACTTGCTCCTGATAAACTGTAATTCCGTAGGTCTCTTTCAAATACTCTTCGCAGTCATCTAAATCATAAACTATTTTCTCTTCACCATGCTTTCTCTTGACAAAAGAAGGAATATAATCCATTGGTCCAGGACGATACAATGCATTCATCGCAATGAGATCAGGGAACTCTGTTGGCTTCAATTCTTTAAGATACTTTTGCATCCCTGTTGACTCATACTGAAATATCCCGACAGTTTCTCCTTTTTGAAATAACTCATAAGTAAGCTGATCATCTAAAGGAAACTCTTCGGGATTTAATTTTATGCCTTTGGTCTGTTCAATATATTTAACGGCATCCTTAATTAAAGTCAATGTTTTTAACCCAAGAAAGTCCATCTTTAAAAGCCCAGCATTTTCGGCAACAGAGTTGTCATATTGCGTGCACACTAGGTCAGAACCTTTAGCCGTAGCCACAGGAACAAATTCAGTGAGATCATCTGGTGTGATAATTACCCCACAAGCATGAATACCCACATTACGAACTGAACCCTCAATTTCCTTAGCTTTCTGAAGAACTTTTGCCGATAAATCATTTCCGTTGTAGATCTTTCTTAATTCACGAGCTTGCTTAATTTCCTCCTGGTTTTTTAATTTGTCAATCAAAAGCCCCTCATCTAAATCAAAGAGTTTATTTAGAGAAATATCCGGTATGAGCTTGGCCATACGATCGGCTTCAAACAATGGTAAATTCATAACCCTTGCCGTATCTCTCACGGAAGATTTTGCTGCCATGGTACCGTATGTAATGATTTGTGCTACTTGATTTGAACCATATTTATCAATAACATACGCAATCACTTTACTCCTTCCCTCGTCATCAAAATCAATATCAATATCCGGCATAGATATTCTATCTGGATTTAAAAAACGCTCAAAAAGAAGATCATATTTAATGGGGTCAATATTTGTAATTCCTGTAGAGTATGCTACTACTGAACCCGCAGCAGAACCTCTACCTGGACCTACTGAAACACCCATTTCTCTAGCTGCTGTACAAAAATCCTGAACAATCAAAAAATAACCAGGATAACCTGTATTCCTGATCGTATCCAATTCAAAGTCTATTCGCTCCTTGAGCTCATCATTAATCTCCTCATAACGCTTTTTAGCTCCTTCATAAACCAAATGACGCAAATAGGCATTCTCTCCTCTTTTTCCCCCATCCTCTTTGTCTTGTGCATCTATAAATTTCTTAGGAATATCAAATTCAGGTAAAAGAACATCTCGTTCAAGATGATAGGGATCGCACTTTTCAACTATTTCTTTAGTATTTAAAAGAGCTTCTGGTATATCCTTAAAAAGAGCCACCATTTCCTCTGAGGATTTAAAATAATACTCATCGTTTTCAAGACCAAACCGATAACCGCGCCCGCGCCCTATCTCGGTTTCTACCAATTGATTTTCTTTTACACATAATAAAACATCATGTGCTGAGGCATCTTTTTTATTTAAATAAAATGAATTATTTGCCGCTACCAATTTCACCTTGTGTTTTCTAGACAATTCAATAAGAGAGGTATTTAAACGGTCCTCAACTTCTATTCCCAATCGGTTTAATTCAATATAAAAATCAGCGCCAAAATGCTCTTTCCACCACAACAAGGAATTTTCAGCCTGGGGCTCACCAACATTTAAAACCAAATTTGGAATTTCACCGTATACTCCTCCGCTTAATACAATTAAATCGGATTTATATTGCAATAAAATTTCTTTATCAATTCGGGGAACATAATACATTCCTGATGTATAAGCATATGATGCCAATTTTATCAGGTTCTGATACCCCGCTTTATTTTTTGCCAACAAAACGACTTTACTCCCATTGTCTTTTTGAGAATGATTCTTCATGTCAACACAAACATTGAATTCACAACCTATTATCGGTAATATCTCTTTTTTGGAATACGGCTCATTCTCCTTTTCGGCCTTATCACGCTCGGCTCTGATTTTTTGATTGTATTTATTTGCAGCTGACTCAAAATGAAATGCTGCCATCATGTTACCTGTGTCCGTTAAAGCTACCGCATGCATATCAAATTCTCCACATTTTTCGATTAAATTTGAGATTTGAGTAGTGGATTGTAATATTGAATATTGAGAATGATTATGAAGATGCGTAAAAGTGAAATCTTCTAATTCTTTAATCTGATCTTCGCTTATTTCTATTTCGAGACCTGTATCCGTTTGATTCTTGAGTTGCTTACGGATTTTTTCACTTTCTTTCTTTAAGTTTATATGCTTTAAACCAATAGGAACAAAAGGACTTGGGTTTGTTTTTTTAAAATCAGAAATATAACGATCTTCCTTATTAAGCTCTTGGTTATTGAACATACCAAACCGAATGAGCTCAAGAAAACATCTTGTTGTAGCCTCAACATCCGCAGTTGCATTATGCGCTTCACCAAATGATTCGCCAAATAATTTTAAATGTAATTCTGACAGAGATGGCAGTTTAAATTTCCCACCCTTTCCTCCTTTAATTTGGCATAGGGTTGCCGTCTTTTCGGTACAAGTATTTAATACAGGAATTTCTGTCCAATCTGTATTTTTTTGATTCCGAAAAAATTCACAACCCAACACATTGACATCAAAATTCACATTATGACCAACAATGAAATCTGCTTTTTTTACAGCTACTGAAAAAGCATCTATAACATCTAATAGTTTGTGCCCCTTTTGGATAGCCAATTCGGTTGAAATACCATGTATGGACTCTGAGCCATAAGGAATATTAAAACCCTCAGGCTCAATTAAAAAATCTTGATGCTCAACCAACTTACCCTCTTCATCATGCAGTTGCCAGGCCAGTTGAATTACCCTAGGCCAATTTTCAACATCACTTATAGGTGCTTTAAAATTGCGCGGCAGTCCAGTAGTTTCCGTGTCAAATATGAGGTACATCTGTGAAAATTATTTTGAATAAAGATAAATAAATCAATGCTGTAGAATCAAAGTGTTGAAAAGTATTTTTTTGTACTTTGAGCTGTGAATCAATGAAGCGGAATTAAATGAAAAAATACATCCTAGCAATTGACGCAGGAACTACAAGCTCTAGAGCTATTATCTTTGATAAAAATGGACAAGAAATAGCAATAGCACAACACGAATTTGAGCAACACTTTCCCAAAGAAGGCTGGGTTGAGCACGACCCTCTTGAAATATGGAGCTCACAAAAAAAAGCGATTGAAGATGTTCTATCAAAAAACAATATTCAGGCAAGTGAAATAGATTCAATAGGGATTACCAACCAACGGGAGACTACCGTCATTTGGAACAAAAAAACAGGGATTCCTATATATAATGCCATTGTTTGGCAAGACAGAAGAACTGCTAATATTTGCAGTGATTTAGACCAGAAAGGATATGCCCAAACGATTCAAAATAAAACAGGCCTTGTTTTAGATGCCTACTTTTCCGGAACTAAAATTCAATGGATTCTTAATCAGAATATTGAAACTAGAAAAAAAGCTGAAGCTGGTGAATTGCTTTTTGGCACGATAGATACCTGGCTTATTTGGAAGCTTTCAAATGGGAAATATCATGTGACAGACCCGAGTAATGCAAGTAGAACAATGCTTTATAATATTCACACACTGGAATGGGATAACGAGCTTCTCGAGCTTATAAACGTTCCAAAAAAAATATTACCGAATGTAATATCGTCTTCTCAAAAAATAGGTGTTGTCCAATTAGAAAGTTGGGACGATGAAATCATGATTTCAGGAATAGCAGGCGATCAACAAGCCGCACTTTTTGGTCAGCTTTGCTTTGGCCCGGGTGAAGTTAAAAACACCTACGGTACAGGTTGTTTTTGTGTAATGAACACGGGGAATAGTCCCGTTCAATCAAAAAATAAAATGCTTACCACTATCGCTTGGCAACTTGATGGCGAAACCACCTATGCACTTGAAGGCAGTGTGTTTATTGGCGGAGCCCTGATTCAATGGCTAAGAGATGGTTTAAATTTAATTTCATCTGCTGAAGAAATTGAAGAATTGGCTAAAAGTGTTGAAAGTAATGGTGGCGTTACTTTTATTTCCGCGTTAACAGGATTAGGCGCACCTTATTGGGACCCAAATGCATTTGGAGCCATTATGGGTATTACTAGAGGGACTCAAAAAGGCCATTTGGCTCGAGCAGCGCTCGAAGCGATAGCGATGAGGTCGCGGGAGATTATTATTGAAATGCAAAAGGATGCAGGAATTCAATATCAAGACCTTAAAGTAGATGGAGGGGCTTGTAAAAACAATTTATTAATGCAGATTCAAGCTGACCTGTTGAATACAACCGTAATTCGACCAAAAACAACAGAGACAACAGCATTGGGGGTTGCCTTTTTAGCAGGACTTGCAAGCGGGTTTTGGAAAAACAGAAAAGAATTAGAATCCCTATGGGAAAAAGAGAGAGAATTTGTTCCGAATAAAAACATTCAATCCCAAAATACCATTTCACTCTGGCAAGAACGTATTTCGAAAATAATAACAAATGAATCGTGATATAAACATCAATAAAATCGCGACTGAAAAAGAGTGGGACCTTATTGTAATTGGTGGTGGTGCAAGTGGACTTGGCGTTGCCATTGACGCCTGTAGTAGGAATCTAAAGGTCCTTCTTATAGAAGAGTTTGATTTTGGCAAAGGAACTTCATCAAGAAGTACTAAGCTGGTACACGGTGGAGTAAGGTACTTGAAAAATGGTGAACTATCGTTGGTAATTGAGGCCTTAAAAGAAAGAGGCATCATGTTAAATAATGCACCTCATCTGGTTCGAAACATGAGCTTTATCATACCCACTTACGACTGGTGGGATACTCCTTTTTATGGTATTGGGTTAAAAGTTTATGATTTAATGGCCGGTAAATTAGGACTTGGACCTTCGCAATTCTTAAGTAAAAAAGAGACCATTGAAAAAATACCAAATGTAAATCAAGATGAATTGAATGGTGGAATCATTTATCACGATGGCCAATTTGACGACGCACGAATGGCTATCAGTTTGGCTCACACCATTGAAGAAAATGGAGGCACAGTCATTAACTACTTAAAATGGGATTCATTTATTTATGAAAAAAATATGGTTTCTGGGATTAAAGTCACAGATCAAATCACACAGTCTTCATTTGAGGTAAAGGCAAAAATTGTGGTGAATGCTACAGGTGTATTTGCTGAAAAAATAATGAGAGCTGATGAGCCTAAAGTAAAGCTAAAAATCAAACCAAGCCAGGGCGTGCATCTTGTTTTGGATAAAAGCTTTTTAAAGTCAGAGAATGCAATCATGGTTCCCAATACAAGTGACGGACGGGTATTATTTGCTGTTCCTTGGCATGATGTAGTCGTTGTAGGCACAACCGACACAGAAGTAAATACCATTTCTATCGAACCCAAGGCATCTGAGCAAGAAATTGATTTCATCTTGTCAAATGCCGAAAAGTACATGACTAGAAAACCCAAAAGAAGTGATGTTAAAAGTGTATTTACGGGTCTTCGACCACTGATATCCAAAGAAAACAAAAGCTCAAAATCTCTTTCAAGAAAGCATACCATTTATAAGAGTCAAAGAGGAGTATATCATCTGTTGGGTGGGAAATGGACAACGTATCGTAAAATGGGTAAAGATGTACTTGACCTCGTTGAATCAACTGAATCATTACCGATTGAACCCAGCAAAACGGAAAATTTAAAGATCTTCGGATACAAACGTGATACTTCGTGGAGTGATTCTTTTCATTTTTATGGCTCAGAAAAAGATGTGGTTATGTCTATGGGCTCAAATAAACCTCTTAGCGATCTCTTACCTATAACAGAATCACAAATCATTTACGCCATTCGTTTCGAAATGGCCTTGAGCATTGAAGATGTGTTGTCGAGGAGAACGAGGTGCTTACTTATAGATGCAAAAGAGTCAATCTCCATTGCACAAGAAGTTGCAAGAATCATGTCTTCTGAATTAAATGCTGAAGAAAATTGGGAAGAAGAACAAATTCAATTATTTTTAGCCCTCGCGAAAAATTATCACTTATGAGCCCTTTCATAGCAGAATTTATTGGAACATGTATTTTAATCGTTTTGGGTGCTGGGGTCGTATCCAATGTATCTTTAAAAAACACAGCCGGGGAAAAGGATCCTAAGTGGGTTTTAATTACAATTGCTTGGGGTTTTGCTGTATTTGTTGGTGTTTTTATTACAGGGGAAGTAAGTGGGGCACATTTAAATCCTGCGGTTAGCGTTGGTTTAGCAATGGCACATAAGTTTGACTGGGCTCTTGTTCCCATGTACGTGTTGGCACAAACCTTAGGAGCAATGTTTGGAAGCTGGCTCAACTATCAATTGTATTACGACCATTTCAAGGCAACTA
>JABJEE010000010.1 GCA_018665005.1 Flavobacteriales bacterium | reverse complement strand
GAAATCAAGGCCCAGTAGGAGATCAAGGAGCAGTTGGTGACCAGGGTCCAATAGGAAATCAAGGCCCAGTAGGAGATCAAGGCCCAGTAGGAGATCAAGGAGCACAAGGAGCAGTTGGTGACCAGGGTCCAATAGGAAATCAAGGTCCGGTTGGTGAACAAGGACCAGTAGGCCCTGATTGGACATTAACCCAACCTGTATTTAATTCAAATGGTACAATAGAAGTTAACGGCACAAGTGGATCAGGAGGTCCTGTTACAAGTGCGGCTGGTGCTTGGTTAACCTCTGGTAATACAGCAACAAGTGCGAATTATATAGGTACAAACAATGCAATTGATTTTAGAACCTTTACAAATGGTGTTGAACGAATGACTGTTGAGTCGAATGGGCGTGTTGGTATAGGAACAACGACTCCTGATGCTGATTTGCATTCCGAGGGAACATTTAGAATAACGGCCGGTGGAGATCAATTTCAGAAGCTAAATGTGGCTTATGAGACAGGTGGTTTTACTTTTTTGGATATCCATGATGGAAATAGCGTTGTTGACTTTAGATTGATGACACAGGGGGATTCATATTTGAATGGAGATGGGAATGTTGGTATTGGTACAACTACTCCTTCAGAACAATTAGACGTAGTCGGAAATGTAGAATTTTCAGGTTCGCTTGAGCCAGCAGCAGATCCTGGTGCAGCTGGAGAGGTATTGATGTCTCAAGGAGCAGGGTTACCCCCTACTTGGGTTCAACAAGATATGAATCCTAGTCAAACTACGGCTACAGGTAAATTTTTTGTATCACCAATTGATTTAACTGGTTGGGACCATACTATTGTTGTAGCAGATCCATTAGCAACACCAAGTGGAACTTGTTTCTGGACATGGGTAGGCCCGATGATACCTGAAGATCCTATTACCCCGGGTCTATTCTACACGGATATTCACGTTAATGTTTCAGCTGAAAACGGACAGTGGATTTTTTATATTACAAATGACACACCTTATATTCTAACTGGATTTCAATTATCCGTTGTTGCATTTTATGGACCTTAAGAATAATAATATATCAAAAATGAAATATCAATCAATTTATATTGTAATTGCCTTAACCTTCATGTTTGCAACTCAGGTTTTTGGACAATCTTCAAATATTAAGAATGATACTATGGTTTTACAAACTAGGATAAATCTTGAAATAAAGCCTACTGTTACACTAAAAAAAGAGGTGTTAAATAACAATACATCTCAGCATCATATTTATTATCATGCCGTAAAGACACAATCTTTTGATACAGAAACACAAATGAAAATAAAAGTACGTAAGCCAAAAGAGTCATTACCAATCAAAAAGGTGGTCCCTGCTAGTAAAAAAGTACAGGAGAACCAACAGAGTCCTTCTACAATAAATGTAAAGGAGATAAAGCTTGTTAAAAGCACTACTTTAAATACACAAATCAATCCTTCTATAAAAGTTAAAAAGAAAGGTGCTCTGATTAAAAATCGGTCAATAGAGAACAGTAATGGAGATCCTGTATCAAGGAAAATAAATGAAAAATGACAGTGTGTAATAAATATAGATTTTTAATATTTTTCTATTTCACTATAGAATTGATTTCTGTATTGTTCAATCAACAATTACATTCTCAAGTTATGCAGAATAATGGAGGGCACATAAATGCACGGCCAGGATGCTTCATTAGGGTGAATGGAAGTTTGCTTAATGAATCCAGCGGTTTTATTGATGTGAGTGGTAATGCGAGTTCTCAAGCGGAGCTGTTTGTTTCGGAGGACATTACAAACAACGCCTTTTTCGTTTTAAATGGACATGCGAGACTCCTCGGGAATTGGTTTAATAATTTTGCTTTTGATTCCAATATGGGAACAGTCTTTTTCGAAGGAGCAAACCAGTTGATTAGTGGGTCATCTGAGTCACACTTTTTTAATTTGACTCTGGATGGAACAGGATTAAAAACCCAAGAAGTTAACGCATTTTCGGAAGGAGTTTTAGATCTAAAGCACCTTGAACTCCAAACTGAGATTTATAAGTTTTTTGTTGAGAATGAAGATGTAAATTCTATTGTAAGAACTACTGG
>JABJEE010000126.1 GCA_018665005.1 Flavobacteriales bacterium | reverse complement strand
TCAGGCTTAAAAGTAACTTCTGTACCGGTTTCTTCCGAATCACCAATCTCTTTAACATCATATAGAGGTTTACCTATTTCGTACTCTTGCTGAAAATGTTTGCCATCTCTTTTAACTTTAACCGATAAATGCTCTGACAATGCGTTGACACATGAAACACCCACTCCGTGTAATCCACCCGAAACTTTATATGTGTCTTTATCAAATTTACCTCCAGCATGCAAAACAGTCATTACAACTTCAAGGGCAGATCTATTTTCTTTGGTATGCAATGCCGTAGGAATACCTCTTCCATTGTCAAAAACAGTAATCGAATTGTTTTCGTTTATAAAAACAGAAATTTCGGAACAATGCCCTGCCAACGCTTCATCAATAGAATTATCTACAACTTCATATACCAAATGATGCAGCCCTTTAAAGCCTACATCCCCGATATACATTGCTGGTCTTTTCCTTACGGCCTCTAAGCCTTCAAGTACTTGAATATTATCCGCTGAATAATTGTCTTTTTTTTCTTCTTCCATTTCCTTAATTTCTATATTAACTCCTAGCGAACCAGGACGTATACAAAAATAACGAAATATCAAGGGTTTTCAATATTTTTTAGTTTTAAAAAACACTGACTTATGAACAAAGTTTCAACGATATTAGGAACCCTCTATCCATGAGGATATTTGAGAATCATCAGGGGTTATTCTTGGAGAAATAACTTTTACCAAAAAGCCTTCTTCATCTAAAAGATATTTCTGAAAATTCCACTGCACTTTATTATCCTCAAGTCCATTTTTTGATTTACTCGTTAAAAATGAATAGAGATCACACATGCCTTTACCCTTTACCTTGACCTTCGACATCATTGGAAAGGTAACGCCATAATTCTTTTTACAAAACGCAACAATTTCTTCATTTGTACCAGGCTCCTGTCCCATGAAGTCATTCGACGGAAATCCTACAATAATAAAATTATTATCCTTGTATTTTTGGTACAAAGCCTCTAACTGCTCGTATTGCGGTGTTAAACCACATTTTGACGCAGTATTAACGATCATTACTTTTTTGCCTTTTAAATTAGAGAAATCGTAAGACTCTCCTGAGATGCTTTCCACCTTAAACTCGTGTATTGACATTTTTTTATTTTTAATTTGATTCTTATTAGAGAAGCTGGTGTTTGCTAATAATGCTAGGATTAACAATATTGCCGGGAATAATGATATGTATCTTTTCATGAAATTGTAACATTGGTGTTCCAAATTTGTTTTAACCTATTGGAACATTTTTTGCAATTAAACGAATAATCAATAGGTAATGCAAGAAAAAATGAAAATTATATTAATTCAATTGTGTCTATCTGTGCTTTGTGTTCAAGCCATTAACGCACAGCTCAAGTTTTCCGGAACATGGAAAGGTTTTGAAATTTCAGACTCTGCATCTACCGAATCAAATGAAGTTTACTTTATTGATTTCATAGCTATCAACGGGCTACTTGAAGGGAATATGAGAATTGAAAACCAACATAAAGAAGTTCAAATCATTCAAATAAAGGGAACGAAACGATATTTAGACTTTCAAATTGATGAGAAACGAATTCTACAAACAACATCTAAGCAAAACCACCCAACATTGAACCCCTATTATTTCAAATACAATCTTGAAAGGGGATATCTAGAAGGATATAAAAATGACTCTTCAAATAAAAAAATCATTCTTTTTAAATCAAAATTCGACTTCAACTCTAAGCTCAAACCATCTAAAAGTAAAAATTGGGTAAGCACCATTTTAAGTGAGTACCGTAATGGATTATCCTCGCCAGAGAAAAGATTAGAAGAGTTAAAAAACTTCAGCTTTGAGCCCATTTATTTTGATTATGACAAGTCCAACGTTAAAGAAGAGTATCATGACCAATTAAAAGAAATAAAAAAGATCATATTAAGTCATTCAGATTTACGAATTTTGGTTATTGGTCATACAGATTCTGATGGGTCCAACAAATACAATGAATCCTTGTCCAAAAAAAGAGCTGAATCCATCATAAGATTTTTTACAACACGTGGACTGCGTCGAGATAGGATCGTAATTGATTTTAAAGGAGAAACGGTCCCCATTCAATCTAATGAAACTTCAAAAGGAAAAAGCATGAATAGGAGAGTTGACTTTAGGTTTATTTAAACCAATGTATTCAGCTTCTCTTCCAATAAAGCTATTTTAGTAAGCGCATCAGACTCTTTTTTACGTTCCATATCAACGACATTTTTCGGTGCAGAATTAACAAATCGTTCATTAGACAATTTCTTCTGTACGCTGACTAGAAAACCACGAGAATAATCAAGCTCTTGCTCTATCTTCTGTCTTTCAGCTTCAACGTCAATGGCGTCACCAAAGGGTATGAAAAACTCAACTCCTGAAACGATAAATCCATTCGAGTTATTTATTTTCTCAGCAGTAAATTCGAATAATGAGAGATTCGCCATTTTTTGAATCATTGCATCATGGTCCTTATTGCGTTTAAACTCACCCGCATAAAAAAGCTCCAACTTTACTTTGGATGCTATATTTTGCTCTTTTCTGATGTTTCTGACACTTGAAATAATTTCACCCGACAATTCAAAGTCTTTTAACTGTGATTTTTCATAACCTTTAAATTCCGGCCAAGACGAAATCATTATATCCGAATCCTTCTTGGAAATCAAATGCCACAATTCCTCACTAACGAATGGCATAAAAGGATGTAATAATTTTAAGATGATATCGAAAAAACCTTCAGTTTGTCGTATTGTTTTATGATCAATTGGTTGCAGATAACCAGGCTTTACTATCTCCAAATACCAAGAACAGAAATCATCCCAAACCAATTTATAAGTAGCCATTAATGCTTCAGAAATTCTGTATTGGTCATACATAAGATTGATTTCTTCTAAAGTTTTTTGCAACTTGTTTTCAAACCAAGAAACGGCCACAGCTGAAGACTGAGGTTGATCCATGTCTTTCACTTCCCAATTAGACACGAGTCTAAAAGCATTCCAAATTTTATTGGCGAAATTTCTTCCTTGCTCGCATTGAGAAGTATCAAAAGGCAAATCATTTCCAGCAGGAGAGCTTATTAAAACTCCGACTCGAACACCATCAGCCCCAAACTTATGAATGAGCTCGATGGGGTCAGGAGAGTTGCCTAACGACTTTGACATCTTACGCCCCAACTTATCCCTTACAATTCCCGTGAAATAGACATTTTTGAAGGGCAGTTCATCCAAATACTCATAACCCGCAATAATCATTCTTGCCACCCAAAAAAACATAATCTCTGGGGCAGTCACCAAGTCATTAGTCGGGAAATAATATTTAATCTCTTCGTTTTCCGGGTCAGTCAAACCATTGAAAACTGAAATAGGCCATAACCAACTTGAAAACCAAGTATCTAAGACATCTTCATCTTGCCATAAATCATCCTCTTTTAACTCTTTATTCGATTTGGCTTTTGCCAGCTCCAAAGCACTTTGAATATCATCTGCAACTACAAAATCGTCAGCTCCTTTACCAAAATAATAAGCCGGGATTCGATGCCCCCACCACAATTGTCGTGAAATACACCAGTCTTTAATGTTTTCCATCCAATGTCGATATGTATTTTTAAACTTATCTGGATGAAACTTTATATTTCCGTTGAGGACATTTTCCAAAGCAGGTTTGGATAAATCCTGCATATTTACGAACCATTGCAATGACAATTTTGGTTCTATAATAGCATTTGTTCTTTCAGAGAAACCCACTTTATTTTGATGGTCTTCCACTTTTACCAAATAACCTTTGTCATTTAGCTCTTTTTCGATGTTTTTTCTGACTTCAAATCGATCTTGACCCTCATAATGCAATCCATGTGAGTTTAATGTCCCGTTATCATAAAATACATTTAATGTTTCGAGGTTGTGTTTTACACCAATGTCGTAATCATTTATGTCGTGCGCTGGTGTAACCTTTAAACAACCCGTACCAAACTCCAAATCAACGTATTCATCACAAATAACTGGCACTTTTCGATTACTTATTGGTACTATAATTTCTTTTCCATGAAGCTGTGTATACCTTTCATCTTTAGGGTTCACACATATTGCAGTATCGCCAAAAATAGTCTCAGGTCTCGTTGTCGCAATAGTCATCCATTCATCATCTGAATCCACAACCTTATACCTGATATAAAAAAGCTTCGAATTGACCTCTTTGTGTAATACCTCTTCATCAGAAACTGCCGTCAAGGCCTCAGGATCCCAATTCACCATTCTTACCCCTCTATAAATTTTGCCTTTATTAAAGAGATCGATAAAAACTGCTTTTACTGACTTTGAGTATTCCTCGTCCATCGTAAAATGTGTTCTGTCCCAATCACATGAAGCTCCAAGCTTCTTTAATTGTTCAAGAATAATTCCTCCATGCTTTTCTTTCCATTCAAAAGCATGCTCTAAAAATTCACTTCTCGAAAGGTCAGATTTTTTCAATCCCTCACTTCTCAATTTCTGGACAACCTTTGCTTCGGTTGCAATTGATGCATGGTCCGTTCCAGGGACCCAACAAGCATTTTTCCCCTGCATTCTAGCCCGACGCACTAGTACATCTTGTATCGTATTGTTCAACATGTGACCCATATGTAAAACCCCCGTTACATTTGGAGGAGGAATCACTATGGTGAAAGGCTCTCTTTCATCTGGAGATGAACTAAAATAACCCTTTTCCTGCCAATGCTTGTACCATTTATCTTCAGCAATTTTAGGATCGTATGTTTTTGCAATACTCATTAAATATTTTTAGCGACAAAGGTATAAATTCCTTGTAAAACAAAGGATAATAAACTTTAATTAACATTGATGAAATCCCTCGACAAAGAACGAATTAATGGAAAAGCTGAAACCAAATAAGACTCTAATTGCCCCATATGAATCCAAGAGCATTCAGTAATATCCTCCTCAATCTGTGGAATTAGTTTCTTTGAAAATGAGGTATTCATATGAAACCAATGCGTTTTTTTTAAAATGCTAACCCCCTTGTATTGATATACATGATAGGTTGATTCAAGTTTCTTAACTATTTGTAAATCATCTGTTATGCCACACTCCTCTTGAACTTCACGAATTGCACATAAATCCACCTCTTCCCCTTCTTCTCGTTTACCCTTAGGGAAATCCCAAAAACCAAATCGCTTGATCATTAAAACCTTATCGTCATTCAGCACCACTCCTCCAGCAGCTTCAATTCGCTGAAAATTGCAAAACAAATCATTGAATTTAACTTCAATGTCATTCGAGACTATCTGAATATTTTCTTTTGCGATAAGTTCGCAGAATGCCTGATAATTTTCGATAATCTCAACATCTACAATGGGAATGTTTTTTTTTGAAGATTCGTTGATGTGAATCACACCTTTATCAGTAAAAACTTTATATTTTTGCCTCATGATTAATGACAAAGATAGGGCCTTAAAGATTGCAGAACTACTCTTGCAGGTTAAAGCCGTTAAATTACAACCAGATAATCCGTTTACATGGGCATCTGGAATAAAGTCACCGATTTATTGTGATAATCGTATTACCCTATCGCATCCATCTGTCCGAACGCACATTCGACAAATGATGTCCGAAGCTGTTGTGGAAAGCTTTGGTAAGCCTGATATTATTGTTGGAGTGGCAACAGGAGCAATCGCACTTGGAGTTCTCGTTGCACAAGAGCTTGGCTTACCTTTTGTTTATGTAAGAAGTGCTGCCAAAGGTCATGGACGTCAAAACCTGATTGAAGGTGCTTATGAAGCTGGGCAACAAGCAGTCGTCATTGAAGATTTAATTTCTACAGGTGGAAGTAGCTTAAAAGCTGTTGATTCATTGAGAGAAGCTGGTATAGTCGTCAAGGGTTTAACCGCTATTTTTACATATGGATTTGAAAAAGCGGAAGCTAATTTTAATGAATCTGAGTGTGCATACTCAACACTAACTGACTACACCACTTTACTTGAGGAAGCACTTTCATCAAAATATATTGAGAAAAAACAACTTACCTTGCTTCGTGAATGGAGAATGAACCCCGAAAAATGGCTTAAATAATTATGATACTAACAGGAGAGAAAATAAGCGTTACTTCAAACGTAAAAGAAATTGAATCGTTTCTTATAGATTCTAACAATTATGAGTTCCTATTGCCTATGGACAAAGTATCAAACTTCAAATCTGACAACGATTCATGTTCATTTAAAGTGCAAGGCGGAATCACCATTTCATTAATTCAAAATGGTAAAGAAGATGGGAAAATATTTCTGAAATCTGGTGAAAAATCCCCATTTCCCTTTAAACTTACGGTACATTTAAATCAACTTGAAGAAGAAGTAACAGAAGGTTATATTGAATTTGATGGTGAAGTCAACGCTTTTCTAAAAATGATGGTTGAAAAACCTTTATTGAATCTTTTCAACTACATGTCACACAAATTAAGCAAACAGTTTTTATAAAAATTGCACCTCCTTGTTTTGGAAACACAAGACATCTCCATTCGATTCCACTAGTAACCTCCCTGCATCATCTACCCCAACAA
Organism: Flavobacteriales bacterium; assembly: GCA_018665005.1. GTDB lineage: Bacteria > Bacteroidota > Bacteroidia > Flavobacteriales_D > Crocinitomicaceae > UBA952. The sequence continues at coordinate 4,546 of JABJEE010000126.1, read as the reverse complement.
TTTTCCCTCTAAAAGCCTTGGACTTACTTGAAAACACACGTTCTTCGTTCAATCCAAAAAGAGAACTCAAATACCTGTCTTTTAACACTTCATCTTGCCCTAAATAAATACGATATTCGTTTGTATTTAAGTGAAATATGAAGTCATCCAATAATGCATCAATAGAATAATTTTCACCTGTCTGTAATTTCATGCTCGTCGCTGATAATCCGTTAAATGTTAATTGACTTACATTTATTCCAACTCCTACAACTGAACTTTTTAGTTTTGATCCTGCAAACTTATTTTCTATCAAGATTCCTGAAATTTTCAATGAATCTGCTATTATATCATTTGGCCACTTGACTTGAGCACTGATTTTCTTGCTCTTTAAAAAATCAATAATACATACCGAAATATACCAATTAATATGAATTGGATTGACTTTAGACAATTCTGTTGAAGATAAAATCAACGAAACAAGCAAATTCAATTTTGAATTAGACTGCCATAATGAACCTTGCTGACCTCTGCCATTCGTCTGGTTTTCTGCCATAATTACCGACCCGTGTCCTCCTAAACCGTCATTAATCAGTTTGGCAGCAAAATTGTTGGTTGAATCCACGTCTGATAAGATGAATTTTTGAGCACCAATTTTTGAGTTGTAATACTTCATTTATTTTCGTTTCAAAATCAAAATTAATCAGTTAGCTTTGTATTACAGTAAAATATGATTGAAAAAAAAACAAATTCTGAATCTACCCAGCTTTGCGAGGCGATAGTAGAAGGAATGAAAGAGAATAAGGCGAATGACATCGTGGTATTAGATCTCAGAAACCTTGAAAGTGCAGTTTGTGATTATTTTGTGTTATGCTCAGGTGATTCAACTACTCATGTTGACGGAATTTCAAATTCAGTAACGAGATTCGTACGAAAATCAATCCAAGAAAAACCATGGCACATAGAAGGTAAAACAAATAGCGATTGGATTTTGTTAGACTACATCAATGTCGTAGGACATGTGTTTTACAAAGATTCGCGTGGCTTTTACGATATTGAAGAACTTTGGTCAGATGCAGACAGAACAAATATCCTTTCTTAAAAAATAAACAATGGCAAAGAAAAAAAATAATTTCTCTATATACTGGGTATATGCTCTTCTCGGGGTGGGACTCATCGCTTTTCAACTATATATGGGGCAGACCGAGCAAACCAATGTTGAAACAACCCAATTGGAGACGATTGCAGACATCACCAAAACGGATTCCGCTGAAAGTGGTGTAAGACAAGTCACAATTGTGAATAGGGAAAGCTCACCTTATGCAGAATTTCAATTGAATAAGGCGGGCATTGATTCTGTTTTGAATTCAAAGGATGCTCAGTTTGCAGACATGAAAAAGGCCATCAAAGCCTCTGAAGAAAAAGATAAAACAAAAATTTTATTTGTAATTGAAGATCTAGACCCTACCCTTCTTGCTGAAAACTTAGAAAAACAAAAAATAAAAGTAAAGTATGATAAACGCACAGACTATTTTGGAACAATCCTAAGCTATCTGCTTCCATTTGTAATTATTATTGCCATTTGGATCTTTGTAATGAGAAGAATGTCTGGTGGAGCTGGTGGTGGTAGTGGTCAAATTTTCAATATTGGAAAATCAAAAGCCAAATTGTATGAGAATGGTAAAACGACCAATGTTACTTTTTCTGATGTAGCCGGTTTAGAAGGCGCAAAAGAAGAGATTGTTGAAATTGTCGAATTTTTAAAAAACCCATCTAAATACACTGAGCTGGGAGCAAAGATACCGAAAGGAGCACTCCTTGTGGGCCCTCCAGGGACAGGAAAAACGCTTCTGGCCAAGGCTGTAGCCGGTGAAGCTAAGGTGCCTTTCTTTTCATTATCAGGTTCCGATTTTGTTGAGATGTTCGTGGGTGTTGGTGCTTCTCGTGTAAGAGACCTTTTCAAACAAGCAAAGGAGAAATCACCTGCCATCATATTTATTGATGAAATAGATGCTATTGGTAGAGCTCGTGGGAAGAATAACGGATTCAATTCAAACGACGAACGAGAGAATACACTAAATCAGCTTCTAACGGAGATGGATGGATTTGGCACAAACTCAGGTGTTATAATTTTAGCAGCAACGAATAGGGCGGATGTTTTAGACGGCGCCTTAATGAGAGCGGGTAGATTTGACCGTCAGATTTATGTTGACATGCCTGACTTAAACGAAAGACAAGAGATTTTCGAAGTGCATTTAAAACCTTTAAAACTCGAGAAGAATCTTGATGTGAGTTTCTTGGCTAAACAAACTCCTGGATTTTCGGGTGCAGATATTGCCAACCTTTGTAATGAAGCGGCACTTATTGCCGCAAGAAAAGACAAGAAAAAAGTTGAAAAGCAAGACTTCTTGGACGCGGTCGATAGAATTATTGGCGGTTTAGAAAAAAAGAATAAGATTATTACACCTAGCGAGAAAAAGGCCATTGCCTTTCACGAAGCTGGTCATGCAACCATCTCTTGGTTGTTGGAACATGCGCATCCTTTAGTAAAAGTAACCATAGTGCCAAGGGGACAATCCTTGGGTGCTGCATGGTATTTACCAGAAGAACGAAGTATTACGACAACTGAACAGATTTTAGATGAAATGTGCTCCGCTTTAGGAGGAAGGGCTGCAGAGCAACTTATTTTCAATAAGATCAGTACAGGTGCTCTAAGTGATTTGGAGAAAGTAACCAAACAAGCCTATGCAATGGTTTCTATATATGGACTCAACGATAAAATAGGGAATATTTCTTATTACGATTCTAGAGGTCAAGACATGTTCACCAAGCCTTATTCTGATGACCGAGCTCGAATAATAGATGAAGAGGTGAGTAAAATGATCGAGTCTCAATACCAAAGAGCATTAAATTTACTTGCTGAAAACAAAGATAAATTAACGGAATTGGCGGAAAAACTTTTATCTTCCGAGGTCATATTTAAAGAAGACCTGGTAGCGATATTTGGGCAAAGAAAGTGGGATAAGAAAGAAGAGCTTGAAGAAAAAATTACTGAAACTGAAGAAGAAGAATCAGAAGTGAAAATAGAATCTTCGAAAACAGCTGAGGAATCGAAACCAATAATTTCCAAAGAGGAAGATTTGAAAAACCCTCCAGAATTCAAACCCAAAGGAGTAAAGGAAGAAAAGGAAGGTACTGATGAATAAAGCACTTATTCTCAATACAACAGATCGCATGTATTTTCAGCTTTGTCAATCCATATTGTCTATGAATGAAGTTCCTTTTCAAATAAATAGCACTATGGACTCCATGTATAATGCCTTTGGCAAATTTGAAATTTATGTTTTGGAGGAAGATAAACAAAAGGCAATTGACCTCATAGAAAATCATGAAGACACTCCTGACGCGTAGTATCAGCGGAATCCTTTTTGTTTCGCTTGTTGTTTTTTGTCTTCTTGGAGATAAAGGATTATTAATCGCTCTATTTGGCTTAATTTCAGGTATTGGTCTCTACGAGTTTCATCTTTTATTCTCTTCAAAAGAGAAGTTTAATTACCCTGTTTTGCTTAGCTCCCTTATCGGGGTAATCGGTTTCATCGTTTTGATTTATCCTTGGTTTAATTTATTAGCGTCTGAGAATAATCGATTCTTACATTCTGGTATTCACCTTCTCATTCTCATTATTATCATTGGATTTTTCCAATTTATTTATAACTCAAAACAATTTGCCTCAAATACCTTACTTATGGTCAAGGGGCTAATATACGTTGTCGTTCCTCTGTTTTTAGGCGCGGTGATGCATTTCGAAGACAAGAGTAATTTTCCTATACTCCTCGGGCTTTTTCTATTGGTCTGGACCAATGACACATTTGCCTATATAAGTGGTAATTTATTTGGCAAACACAAACTTATTGAAAGAATTTCTCCGAATAAGACCTGGGAAGGATTTTTCGGCGGATTTTTAATTACCATTTTAGTAGGGTATCTTGTGGACTTTTATTTTTTCAAAGGTGACTTCTATTGGATCATTGCCGCAATTATAGTGTCTCCCGCTGCAGTTATTGGAGACCTATATGAATCTTATTTGAAAAGAAAAAACAAAGTAAAAGATACCGGGAACATCATGCCGGGACATGGCGGAATCCTTGATCGCTTCGATGCGATGTTTTTTGCCATTCCATTTTTCTATATTTGGTATATCGTATTTACTTAGGTGAAAATTAAGTTTTATAAAATGACATTACACAAAGAAGGTATTAAACTTATTTTAGGCGGGCTTTTTCTTGCTGCTTTGAGCATCATTTTAAATGTTCTTTTTCTTTTTGAGAACTTCCCTGTATTGGCCTCCATTATTGTTGGACTAACTCTACTCATTCTAATTCTAATTATCCAATTCTTTAGGATTCCAAAAAGAAATAAAAGCTATGAGAAAAATGAAATCGTGTGTCCTGCCGATGGAAAAGTGGTCGTCATAGAAGAGACTGAAGAGACTGAATATTTCAAAGATCGTAGAATTCAAGTTTCCATTTTCATGTCGCCACTTAATGTTCATGCCAACTATTATCCC
>JABJEE010000125.1 GCA_018665005.1 Flavobacteriales bacterium | reverse complement strand
GAATATGCTGATTTATTTGATTAAAAAATGCCAAGAGTAATCTTTGGACGATTGTAGAATTGATACATTAAAAAATGCTTCTTAACTTTGACAAAAAATCATCATGAAACAAATTCTTTTCTTTTCTTTTTCATTTTTCATCATATTTCAATCACAATCACAAAAAATGTATTCAGTAGACTATTCTAGTCAAGCTGATGTAAAAGTTTTTGTTGTGGATTATGAAAGTCAAGCCGACTTGAAAGTATACAAGGTTGATTATTCTAGTCAGGCAGGCAAGAACGATGGGAACTGGTATTTTGTAGATTATTCAAGCCAGGCCGATAAAAAAATATTTTTTGTAGACTATTCAAGTCAAGCCGACCTAAAGATTTATTTTGTTGATTACAAAAGCCAAGCGGGATGGAAGAATTCATCAAAGAAGCAATTGATGTATTAATATAGTGACTCCTTATTTAGAATACTTTGCAGTAATTTCAGGGGTAATATACCTGATTCTAATCTCTAGGGTACTTCGCTGGGGATGGATTTTTGGCATATTAAGCTCGGCAGTTTATACCTTTATTTGTTTCGACAAATCACTATACATACAATCTGTTCTACAATTGATATATGTTTGTACCGGTATTTGGGGCTTTTTGAGTTGGTCAACGGCCGATGATGGTGGCGAAAAAGAAACGTATCAATTGTCTAAGGGTCAAAACGTATTGATTTTCACGATTACATTACTTTGTTCAGTAATTGCATATTATGTCATGAGTTTTACCGATCAGAAATCTGCCCTTTTAGATTCTTTTGTTTCTGTTTTCAGTCTTCTGGCAACTGGGTTAGTGGTACTTAGGATTATAGAAAACTGGTATTATTGGTGGGTCATTAATGCAATGGCTATGGTTTTATTTTATCAACAAAACTTAAAAACCACGGTTATGCTCTACGGAATATATCTTATTCTTTCGGTATATGGATTCGTCCAATGGCGAAAAAAAATAGCGCGAAATTGAATAACATAAAAATCGCATTTACCGGACCAGAATCTTCTGGTAAAACAACAATGGCAAAATGTATGTCGGATCATTTTTCTTGTCAAATGATAAGTGAATACGCTAGAGATTTTTTGTCTAACAACCAAGAATATGGAATGGAAGACTTGAACACCATTGCAAGGGAGCAATTTAAAAGGAACAATACATCAGATCGTTTGGTTGTAGATACAGAGATGTTGGTGATGAAGATTTGGTGCGATGAAAAATACGATCAATGCTCAAAAGAGATTATAGACCTACTTCATAATCAACAAATGGATCATTACTTTCTTTGCTTTCCTGATATTCCATGGGAGGAGGATCCGTTAAGAGAAAACCCAAATGATAGAAATAGATTATTTACTTTGTATGAAAAACACTTAATACATTTAGGATGGAGTTATACGGTGTTAAGGGGTAGTATCGAAGAGCGGAAAAAAGAAGTTATTAAATCTTTAAGAGGTCAAACTAATTTATGAAAAGAATCGTTTTTGTATTTATCATATTAATGATTGCCATTCCTGTTGCCTATTATTATACGATAGAATCGAATAAAAAAAAGCTTCCGATTATTAACCCCTCTGATCTTGTTCCAGATGTGGTCGACCCAGAATTAAGAAACAAAGCCAGTGGGCATAAAATTCAGGACTTTGAATTTGTAAATCAGAATGGGGACCTCATTAAATCAAAGGAACTTGAGGGAAAAATCTGGGTAGTTGAGTATTTTTTTGCTACGTGTAAGGGAATATGTCCCATAATGAATAAGCAAATGCAACGTGTGCAGAGCGCATACAGTGATGATAATGAAATAAAGATATTGAGCTTTACAGTTGACCCTATAAATGATTCTATTGAGGCATTAAAAAAATACGCTGAAAGTCACGAAGCCGTCAATGGCAAATGGCATTTCTTCACAGGTAATAAAACCAAATTATATGGTTTAGCTCGACAATCTTTTTTCCTATTAAAGCCTGCAGAAGCTAAAAACCTAGGAGACGCAGGAGGCGATTTTATTCATACAAACAACTTTGTTTTAATTGACCCTCAAAAAAGAATTCGTGGATATTACGATGGAACAAATCCAGACGAGGTAGATGAGCTTATAGCCGACATTGGCATTCTTAAAGCGGAATAGTAGTAGCTTTAAGGTGTTGCACTTTTGAATTTACGTATCTTTGTGTTTTACAATAAGAAGATGATATTATGGCTTCAGACAGAAAAAAATCAAAAGCAGATAAAAACGTATCCAAAAGGGATAAAAGAAAATATATTGAATTTCGTCAAAAGGTAAAAAAAGGAGATCCTTTACCCTCTTTTAGTGATGAAATCCGGTTGAATAAATTTTTATCGAATGCAGGAATATGCTCGAGAAGAGAGGCCGATGTTCTTATTGCAGCAGGTGTTGTTATGATCAACGATAAAGTCGTAACGGAATTGGGATTTAAAGTAAAGCCCAATGATGAAGTGAAATACGACGGAGAAACCATAAAATCTGCCCACAAAAGATATGTTCTCCTTAACAAACCAAAAGGGTTTGGAACTGTAATAGATGACCCTAAGGGTAGAAAAACAGTTTTATCCCTAGTTCAAAAAGCATGTAAAGAACTACTGTTCCCGGTAGATAAATTGGATAGAGAGGCGACTGGATTGTTATTAATGACGAACGACAGTGACGTCATTAAAAAATTGAATCACCCAAAATATCAATCTAAAAAAATATACCATGTAGAACTTAATAAGCCCGTTTCATCTATTCACTTAAATAAACTTATGAGTGGTTTGGACCTTGATGATGGAAAAACGAAAGTTTCTAATGCCGAACATGTAGAGGGGGGAACTTCCAGAGAGGTTGGTATTGAACTAGTCTCAGGAAAAACCAGAGTAATTAATAGACTTTTTGAGGCAATGGGTTTTGCTGTTATTAAATTAGACCGTGTAAGGTATTCCGGATTGACTAAGAAAGACTTACCCCGTGGTATGTATCGACATCTTAATGAAAATGAGATTTCATTTTTAAAAATGACCAAATGACAAGGATTGTTTTAGGATTAATAACTGCTTTAACCTTAATTTCTTGTTCCGAAAAAAAGGACAAGAAGAGTCAAAGTAATAATCCTGAAATTGCGATTCAATCTTTTTTTTACCCTTATGATACAGTCCCAAAAATATATCAATACCGAGAGATTAAAAACGGCATGTATGAGCAATTTCACAGAGTTTATGGAATCAGTCGTTCAAATGGCAAGCATATACTTGTGGAGCATTTCACCCAGGATGGCCGTCATACAGAAACTTATGATTTTCTTTTGAATTCAATGCTTGTCCAGGATCATTTGGTAGTAGGTGCAAAGGGGGATATTAAAAGCACCACTGTAAACGAAAACAAATTATTCCCACTTGATAAAAAAGAGATTTGTTTTAAATCACAATTTTCGGGTATTTCAGATCAATATGTCATCGATTATGAATCGTGCAGAAAGTTTATTGATTATACGCAACGAAGTATTCTTTCAAAAAAGATGGATTGCATGAAACTTAATGAAATACTCACTGTTACTAATATGGATATTAAATTAAAATTGAAAAACGAATTGACTAATCAGATTGTGCGATACTACGCAAAATCCATAGGGCTAGTGGAATGGCATGATGTGAACGATAAGCAGCATTTTATTTTAGAGGATATCATGACCCAAAACGAATGGTTAAAAATAATTTCAGGATGACGAAAAGTCTTTACATTATCATATTTTTATTAGGGCCTTTTTTATTAAATGCACAAAGAGTGAACAGGCCTAAGCCTAAAAAGTCGTACGCCAAAGGTGCGATATTTGCTCAATGGGGTTATAATCGCAGTTATTACGGAAAAAGCGACATAAATTTTATTGGATCGGGGTATAATTTCACGATCGGTGGAGCCCAGGCTTCGGATAGACCCGAACCTTTTTCTTTTGATGGTTATTTTAACATCAAAAAACTAACGGTTCCACAGTTCAATTTAAGAATAGGATATTTATTCAAACACCACTGGGCAGTTTCATTGGGATATGATCATCTCAAATATGTTTTGCGTGATAATACGCCCTATACCCTAACGGGTCAAATCAACCCTGGTTTAGATAATGAGACCAATTGGTCGGGTTATTATTTAAACGAACCCATCATTACAGAAGAAGCCACATTTCATTATGAGAACACAAATGGCCTTAACTATATTCGAGCAGAAATAACAAGAATAGATCAATGGTATAGAGAAAAGAACAGTGCATGGTTTGGAGTTTCATCTATGTTTGGTTTTGGAGCGGGAACGATTTTATCATTTAGTGATTTCACTTTTGCAGGTCAAAAGACAGTACAAACGACCTCGCTGTCTGGTTTGGCAGCTTCGGTTCATGTTGATCTCAGATTAGAGTTTTTCAAACATTTTTATATTCAGCCAGGTGCAAGTGCAGGTTATATGCTTCAAAATAATGTCAAAACAAGACCGGGAGATTACAATGCCATCGCAAGTCATAAGTTTGGCTATCTCGAATACCATGTGGTTGCGGGTTGGATATTTTATTTAAGGCCTGTAAATACTTGTGATGCTTGCCCGCACTGGTAAATTAAAAGAATGAAATATTTAGTTGTCGGATTAGGAAACCCTGGAGCTCAATATGATGACACACGTCATAATATTGGATTTGACGTATTAAATAGGCTGGCAAAAGATGCAGAAGCTCCATTTAAAGTTGATCGGCTGTGTGAAAAGACAGAGGTCAAACATAAGGGTCGCACAATTATTTTAATTAAGCCTACAACCTTTATGAACTTGTCGGGTAAAGCGGTACAATATTGGCTTCAAAAAGAAAAAATACCTTTAGATCGACTGCTTGTTATTAGTGACGATTTGGCTTTGCCCTTCGGGAAATTGCGTTTAAAACCAAAAGGAAGCGATGGGGGACATAACGGTCTAAAGGACATTCAAAACGTTCTCCAGACACAATTATATAACCGTCTTCGATTTGGTGTAGGGAGTGAATTTGCTAAAGGTCGTCAATCTGACTTTGTGTTGGGCAAATGGTCGGATGATGAATTTAAACAACTTGAAGAAAGGTTAGAGCTCTGCATAGATTTTATAAAGTCGTTTACCACTATTGGTGTAAGTATGACTATGTCAGCTTTGAATGGAAAATAAATAAAGGAACAAGGGCATCAAAAGTAGAATCTTTTCATCTTTGCTGTCCAGACTAAAAAAGACAAATTATGAGTGATATTCAAATCAATAAACAAAGAAAATACAATTGGAATATGGTGGTCATATTAACCTTAATTCCTCTTATTGGTGTTTTTGGAACGGGAATATATGTTTATTATAACGGAATTGTATGGCAGGAACCTGTAATGATGTTTATCTATTGGTTTTTATCTGGAATGGGTATAACCATGGGATATCATCGGTTATTTTCTCACAAAGCATATAAAACGAATTCATTTGTTGAATGGGTTTTAATGATTTTTGGATCTACAGCTCTTGAAAACACGATATTAAAATGGTCATCAGACCATAGACTGCATCACACCAAGGCAGAAACCGAAGATGACCCTTATTCAATTACACAGGGATTCTGGCATGCACATATCGGCTGGATTGTGAAAAACGCTCCGGACGATAAGACAAAAGTGAGAGGGGTTAAAGATTTACAAAAAAAATCGGCGGTTAAGTTTCAGAACAAATATTATTATCACATTGGGATTATCGTTGGGTTTATAATTCCTATGGCCATTGGCTTTATTTATGGGCGACCTTTAGGAGCATTATTGTGGGCAGGTTTTTTAAGGTTGGCGATAGTGCATCACGCTACATTTTTTATCAACTCATTGTGCCATTACGTCGGACGAAGAACCTATGATTTCAAGTCAACAGCAAGAGATTCTTGGATTGTTTCTTGGTTTACTTTTGGTGAGGGGTATCATAATTATCATCATAAATTCCAATGGGATTATAGAAACGGTGTAAAGTGGTTTGCTTATGACCCAAGTAAGTGGATTATTAACGGCTTGTCTTATTTTGGCATTACGTATGACTTAAAAAAAGTCAAAGAGCACGTGATTATGCAAAACCATTTTAATAGTATTCGTACTCAATTAACGGAAAAGTTCAATAAATCTACTAAGAGTTGTAAAGTGTTTTATCAGTCTAAAGTCGATCGATTGCACCAAAAGGCGGATTCTCTATTTATTTCTTGGGATGAAATGGAGTTGCGTTACAATAACATGGTGGAGAACGGAAAAGCTAAAAACCGTACATTATTAAAAGAGCTGAAAAACGAAAGAAGACAATATAGGGCGCAATTAAACAAGATCAAACGCAATTTAAATACGATTATGTTTGATATTCAAAAGAATCGTTTAAGACCGGAACTTTCCGCTTAGAGGACCAAGATGCTTGCCCTTATTTATAAAAACAAGAGTTAATCAATTCTCGGAATGCATTTCTTTTAGGTGGCTAATTTCTCCTCCGCTTTCACCTGCAGATAAAGCAAATACGCATACCAATATGCCCAATCCGATGACTACGGGAAATAAATATTTCTCAAACTCAATTTTCTTCCAATTCATCCAGAGGGCTCCAACAGCGAGTAAAGCCAGCAAATAATTTAAATAGGCAAATGTCTCTGCGGATTCTTCATGTTCATGAATTAAATCATGACTTTTTCCAAGATGTTCAACAATTTCTTCGGCCCCTTCACCAGAGAAGAAGGTTGGGATTGTAAATAACCCTCCAAGCAATAAGATAAAAT
>JABJEE010000124.1 GCA_018665005.1 Flavobacteriales bacterium | reverse complement strand
TTCCATATCGGCAGGACTTCCCGGTGAGATATCTATTACTTTCGTTTTGTTCTTATGTTGAATTGTTTTAATACCCAATATTGATTCGGAATAGGAGAGAGAGGAGGCTCTGTTTAATTCTAAACCAAAGTAATCAAGGGCTTCACTCAAGATTCCCTCATAAGAATGAACACCATTGATATAATTGTCGAATAATTCTTCAAATGAAATCGAAGAAACATTTTCGAGAATTTCACGATAAGTAGATTCCTGATAACCATTCTCGACGATATCGGGATGATAATACATTTGTTTCATGACTCTTTCGAGTCCTATTTTATTATTGCTGGCTTTTCTAAGCATGAAATCAGTAACAAATGCCAACAGACAACCTTCTACGTAGATTGAAACTTTTCGTCCTGGAATACCTTTGACATAACCGTCAAGCCATGTATCGAAAGAAGACTCTCCAACAGAATAATTAAATCTACCGTGATTGTCAAAATGTTTTTGAAATTGTCTTTCTAGTTCTTGAAGATAAGCATCAAGACTAAAAACACCACTTTTTAGTAGATATAAATCTCCCATATATGTGGTAACGCCCTCATATACATAACCTAACTTCGAATAGTTTTCGTTTTCAAAGGCATAGGGCTTCATTTCATATGGGCGAATAGACTTTACATTCCAAACATGATAAAGTTCATGAGATGAAACGCCTAGAAGTTCAGAATAAAGCCTACCAAATACATCATATTTTGGACCCAAAGCAATTACTGTACTTTTTAGATGTTCTACGCCGTGGTATAGCGGATAACTCGGTGTGTGAATTAAAAAATGAAACTCTTTATTTGGAAACTCCCCAAAATCATCAATTTGTTTTTGGGTGAATTTTTTAAAATCCATTATAAGTTTTTCCCATTCAATTCCAACAAGATCATTGAACCAAATAATAAAATTAGACCCGTTTACTTCATACGCTTTACTCACTAAATTTGGAGAGCAGATTACTGGAGTATCGAATAATTCATCAAAGGATTCAACAGAATAAGTGCGTTTATTTATATGTTTTAGACTGCTTGCAATGAGCCAGTCTTTGGGAATATCAAAATCTATTTTTACCGAATTATCGAACTCTTCTTTTGAATAGATGAGACAATTTACAGGGTTTAAATAGAGAATATTGTTGTTTACGAATGTAGACCCAGCATTTAGCTCAGCAGAATAATATTGGTATTGAATTCGAATGTGCTTGGTGTTTTTTGAGTCAATTGACCAGCAGTGCTTTGATGTCTTTGTGAAATTAAGAGCTTTATTTTGATCACTGAAAACCTTAAATGCTTTGATGTTTTTTGCAAAATTCCCCAGTTCATATCTGCCTGGTCTCCAGGTTGGTAAGAATATTTCAATTTGATCTGAATTACTATTTATTATGAGCTCAACATGCAAGTATTGTTGATGTGAATTAGGAATAGATAATTTGAATTGGGTTTCAGTCATTAGGCGTACATTTCTTCCCTTAAAGTAATTATTTTATCGTCTTTAAGGTATTCATCATAGCTCATCATTTTATCTATAGTTCCATTTGGGGTAATTTCGATAATACGGTTTGCAACTGTATTTACAAGCTCTTGATCATGTGAAGTAAAGAGTAGAGTGCCTCTGTATTCCGACATTGCGTTGTTCAGTGCTGTAATAGATTCAAGATCCAAGTGGTTTGTGGGTTCGTCCAAGAAAAGCAGATTTCCCTTCGCGAGCATCATTTTTGAAAGCATACACCTTACTTTCTCTCCCCCAGATAGAACTTCGGAAGATTTGAGAGCTTCCTCACCTGTAAATAACATGCGTCCTAAAAATGTTCTTAGGTAAACATCTTCACGCTCTTCTTCGGATTCAGCGAATTTTCTTAACCAATCTATTAGTGATTCTTTTGCGTTAAAGTATTCTGAGTTATCATTCGGAAGGTAAGCAGACTTAATGGTTGTTCCGATAGTTATATCACCAGAATCAGCTTTGATTTTACCATTCAATACTTCAAAGAATTGTGTAACAGCCAAACTGTTTTTTGAAATAAAAGCAATTTTATCCCCTTTATTTACGATAAAATTGATGTTTTTAAATAAATGACCTTCTGAGGTCGATTTTTTTAAGCTTGAAATTGAAACAATTTGATTTCCCGCATCTCTTTCTTGATGAAATGTAATTCCAGGATATTTTCTTGAAGATGGTTTGATTTCCTCAATATCCAGGTTATCCAACATTTTTCTACGGCTTGTTGCCTGCTTTGATTTGGCAGCGTTTGCAGAGAATCTTGAGATAAACTCCATAAGTTCCTTCTTTTTCTCTTCTGCTTTTTTATTTTTATCTGAGCGTTGTCTTAAGGCCAGTTGCGACGATTGATACCAGAACGAATAGTTACCAGTAAATATATTTATTTTGGAAAAATCAATATCACAGATATGCGTACAAACAGTATCGAGAAAGTGCCTGTCATGAGATACTACGATGACCGTGTTTTTAAAATCAAGAAGAAAGTCCTCAAGCCAAGAAATGGTATGAATATCCAAATCATTTGTTGGCTCATCGAGAATCAGTACATCCGGATTTCCAAATAAGGCTTGGGCCAGTAAAACCCTAACCTTAAGATCACTGGATAATTCTTCCATGTTTAGGTCGTGCTTCGACTCATTGATTCCCAAGTTGCTTAATAACGATGCAGCGTCTGTTTCTGCATTCCATCCCTCTAAGTCGGCGAATTCAGCTTCAAGCTCACCTGTTCGCATTCCATCGGCTTCGCTAAAGTCCGGTTTCGCATAGATGGCATCTTTCTCGACCATGATTTCATGAAGACGTTTATGTCCCATAATTACAGTATGTAAAACGGGGCTTTTGTCAAATTCAAAATGATTCTGTTTAAGAACTGCCATTCTTTTTCCTGGTTCAAGATTAATATGACCAGTTGTAGCATCTTGATCTCCAGTAAGAATTTTAAGAAAGGTTGATTTACCAGCACCATTGGCGCCAATAACACCGTAGCAATTGCCGCGTACAAATTTTAAATTGACTTCATCGAAGAGGACTCTTTTACCAAATTGCAACGACAGATTTTGAACATTAAGCATGAGTGAAATTTTTTGCAAAGATAAGGATAAATCCTATTGTTTCTTACAAGAGTATACAAATGCAGGTGGTATGTTAAATAAACAGTGCCTGACAGAAACCTTTTTAAATACTTTTTTAAAGAGCTTTAATGATTGCAGGGTGTATTGAAATTGAATAAATTCTCCGTCAATATTTAAACGATTATTGGCCTCAATTACAATTCGCTTCCTTAAGGTTTTAGGCAGAATGGCCAGCGGAAGGGAGGAGACAATAAAATCTGCTTTTTCAATATTCAATTCACTCATGAATTTGGGTAGGTCGGAGGCAGAACCTTTTCGAATAGTCACTCTTTTATCGGAGATTTTATTTTTTAAATCTCTATAAAAAGCATCATTGAGTTCAATAACAAGTAGTTTTGATTCTGTATCGAGTTTTTCGATGATTCTTTGGGTAAAAACTCCTGTTCCAGGACCCAACTCTACAACAAGTTTAGCTTGTTTGAAATTCAAATGGTCGAGCATCTTTCTGGATAGAAATTTTGAGCTCGGAACCACTGATCCAACCATCTTTTTTTTGCTTAAAAACTCTTTTATAAAGGCGCTCTTTGACAAGTTTATTGATTTAAGATCAGCTGATTGTTGTTTACTATTCCGAGTACTTTTCCATTAAGTTTTTCATGCTGAAAGGGAGAGTAGAGATGATGCTCTTTTCTTTGCTTTGAATCAAAACTAAAGGTCTCTGTTGGATCGAAAATGGTAAGGTCCGCATCATTCCCAATTTTTATAGTGGGAGAAGGTTTTTGGATGAAAGCTCGGGTATTGTCAGTGAGTACGTTAATTAATTTTTCAAGCTTTATTTTCTTCATTGAATTTAATGCACTGAAAAGGGTTTGGAGCTGAGGGGCACCAAAAGTAGCATCTTCAAACTCTCTTTCTTTATCTTCTTTAATTGCAGGCCTGTGGTCAGATACAACGAAGTCAATGGTGTTGTTTTCTAATCCTTTCCATAAAGCATCAACATTTTTTTGATCTCTTAATACGGGTAATGTTTTATAGGCCGAATCAAAATCGAATACTTTACTTTCGTTAAAGCATAAATTCATGACATGTACATCAGCTGTTATCTGTAATCCTTTTTTCTTGGCAGCTTTGATCAATTCAACTCCTTCTCCTGTTGAGATACCGCTAAGATGAATATTTCCTCCAGTGTATTCAGCCAATCGAATGTGTTTTTCAATTTCAATTATTTCTGATATTTCCGGATCTGCTTTAAGACCAGTTTTTAGTGAAGCTAAGCCCTCATTCACCTGTGTATCGGATGAAAGTGAGTTGTTAAATGAATTAACTATTATCTTGCATCCATGGTTGTCTCCATAAAGTAATGCGTTTTTTAGAGTTTGGGTTTCTGGTGCTTTAGAATCGTCAGAAAAAAGCATTGCCCCTGCATTCTTTAAATCATTCATTTCTGAAAGTTCATGACCCTGCATAGATTTTGTAATACAAGCCATAGGTATTAATTCAACAGCATGTGATTCGGATTTACGAAGCACGTATTCAACTAAAGATTTATGATCAATTACAGGTTTCGTTGAGGGAAGAGCAGCCACATGTGTAAATCCACCCGATGCCGCACCGTCAAGACCTGAAGAAAGAGTTTCTTTGTATTCATGCCCAGGATCGCAGAAGTGTGCTTTTAGGTCAATCCAACCCTTTGATAAATGAATGTTATTTGAGCTTATTTCAATGGTTTTCGTATCTATTGATTTGATCTCATTCGATATATCCGAGATTTTACCATCGATGATTAAAACATCCTTTTTTTCACCATTAAACTCAGATGACGAATCAATTATTCTTGCTTGTTTAATTAAAACTTTCATGATCTAGTTTTTCCAAAGTTTGGATATTAATATTTCCGAAATGACACACATTATTACAATAAATATACAAATCCGCCAATATTCTTGGGGTTGATTCAGGTTAATTTTAGATACATCGAAGTCTTTTGAGAAATTTTCAACGTTAATGTTCTTTATATTTTTTTGTTGAAGAGATTTTTTTATGGATTCACTAGATATGTAATCAACAGATGATTCTTTACGATCTGTAATTAATGACAATGCTCCAATGGTCTTGTCAGTAAATATTCTATAATTGCCTTCTTTTAGTTTTTCAATAGCCTCAGGCCCTGATAAATCCAAGAACTTGTATGATCCATTCTGAATTATTTTTGGGATAAATTCAGTTTCTTTATTTTTTATTTTAATTGGGGTTTCTGCCTTATAATTATTTGAAACAGGAATTAATTGATTTTGACCTATAATAGTGTATAACGAGTGGTTTCTTTTTGACAATTCAGCTATTCTTAAACATAATACAGGGAATATGCTTTTGTTTACCAGATTACCAGATTCTAATGAAAGGTCCGAATATAGTGCAAATGTTTTCTGGAAGGATTTAAAAAACACAGGACTTTTATCCCTTAAAAACATTAGAGGTATTGCTGTTGTATTGAGAACGTCACCGGTGTATATGCTCTTGTAGTTTGGTAGATTTAGGCTTTCATCTGATGGCTCAAATATACTTTTAAAAAAGGGGTCTTTAGAGGCAATTTTATTTGCATTTAAATTGACTGTTCTTTTTGAAGAAAATGGCGGTAGACCCAGATTGGATAATAGTAAGTTCGTATTATTTTCGAGCGCATCTTTTCCCGGGATAATAAATATGGAGCCTCCCATTTCTGAAAAAGAAATAATATCCGAAGATAATCCCGTTGAGATATCATTTACACCATTTAATACGATTAAATTCTTTTCTTTAAAAAGGTTTCTATTTACCAGTTTTTGATCTACTTCTTCAATATTTATGGATGATTCTGTTGCGTATGCATTGGTAACATATTCTTCATGTCCGTCTCCATTTATAATTAAAATATTGTTAGATGGCTCAATGTTATAGCTAAAATAAAAAAGGTCGTCCCAATACATCATTTGATCTCTAATTTCAATTATACCAAATACTTGTCCTTTTTTAGTGTTTTTAATTTGAACAGAACTTGTGATTTTTTCTTGAGCAGGAATATCAACGAAAAGGTCTTTTTCAGAGTTGTCTGTTTGTATGTTAACTTCAAGATTGATTATGTCTTTATTGCTTTTATTGACAACCCGAAAATAGAGATCATTTTCCTCATTGATCCTATGAACAGGTGATTCAAACCAAACAGAATCTACAAAGCAATTTGATTTGCTTTGGGGTGAGAATTGAATAAGATTATAAGGAGAGTTGAGGTCTTTTTTAATGTTATCCGTTTTAAAAAAATCTCGTTGAAAGTCACTGAGTAATATATAGCTGAATTTATTTAGCTTGCGATTGTTGTTTTTTTCTTTTTCAGAAATTTCACGTTGCCAGTTTATAATGGTGTTTATGTTTCTTTGAATAGGGGTGTAGTTGATTTGGTCAACTTGAAATAACGCATCATTTTTACTTAAGGATCTCTCTTGAATCCCATTTAATTCGTTCGAGGAAATTATGAATTTTTGATTTGCGGGAAACTGTGAGATCATCTCTTTAGCATTCGTTTTGGCTTCTGAAAGGAGTTCTCCATTGGTTCCTTTTGCACTCATCGAATTTGAATTGTCAATATAGATTGAAATTAATCGATCACTTCCAGCAGAGCCATTTCCAAAGCTGCCTGTGTAGGGTTGCGCAAAAGCCAATACTACAAATACAATTGCCAAAACGCGAAGTAAAAGAATGATGAAGTTTTTTAACTTTTTAACCGCTTTCTTTTCTTGTTCAATTGAATGAATGAATTTAAGAGAAGAGAAGTACAGTTTTTTGTGTCGTCTGAAATGGAAAAGATGAATAATAATTGGGAGTGCTATTAGCGAAAGAAACCAAAGTATATTTGGATACAAAAAATTCATCGACGACAAAAGTAGTGAAAGTTAGAGGTCCTAAAAAATCTTTTAATAAAAAATGCCCTCTCGGGCATTTGAATTAATTTTTAAGCTTATTGTACCATTCATTGAATTTCTCTTCATTTCCACTTGCTCTGTATGCTTGTGCCAGATTTCGAATGACAGATTTGTTGTCAGGAAATTCAACTGCCATAATTTCAAGACTTGGAATGGCCTTGATTAAAAGTTCAGTTTTTTCATTTTCCAATTCATTAACTCTTGGATCTCTGTAGTCAAGGTCTTTTGCCTCATCAGCCAATTGTAAACTCCATGACATATATAACGCGGCTAGGTTGGAATGAGCGTTAACATACATTGAGTCAATTTCAATAGCCTTAAGCAGATTCAGCTCTGCTTTTTCATTTTCTTTTAATTCTATATATGATGTTCCTAATATGTAATAAAGTTCTTTGTTTTCAGGGTCCAATTCCAAAGCTTGGTTTATATATTTTTCGGATTTTTCTTTGTCTCCTTGCTTGAGAGCTACATTTATTAACGTCGTT
Source organism: Flavobacteriales bacterium (assembly GCA_018665005.1). Lineage (GTDB taxonomy): Bacteria > Bacteroidota > Bacteroidia > Flavobacteriales_D > Crocinitomicaceae > UBA952. The sequence continues at coordinate 15,572 of JABJEE010000124.1, read as the reverse complement.
AAAATAGAAATGTCTTTGCCAAAAGCTTCTTGAGCCGCAATAGCAATTTCCTCTGTTTTATCGAGTTGCCCGGAATTAAGTAGAGAGTCTGTTACCACATTGAACATGGCCATTGCATTCACTTTTGCATCTTCGTAGTCAACGCCAATGAATTCTGAAACGCTGTAAGCGCCCATAAATCCCATCATGGCCATTTCATAATTTTTCGTTTCATACATTCCCAGACCCATGTCCCAATACTGTTTAACCCTAATGTTTATAAAGCTTTTGGCATCCTCTTGGTAGCCTTTTCTTTTATCGGTGTCATTGACAACTAAAAGAAAACTTTCTTTAGATATTTCGGCATTTTTTTCCATCAAATCTTGATCTGGAACTTTACCCATCATAGCTTCCACTGTAGCCATCTCCACTAATGCGAAATAAATCATACCTCTGTAATAGTGCATTTTCATGCTTTCAGAAGTTTCTGGATGAACTGCGGCTTTGTCGATAAAGTCTTTTGCTTCATTTACCAGCTTTACCGATTTTTCTCCACCCCTCGGGTTGTACTTTTTCATGAGTACAGCCGCATCGGTAATGTTTGTTTTTTGGGCAGAAACATATCCTATGAACATTATGCATAGAATAGATAAAGTGTAATTTATTTTTTTCATTGTTTTAAATTATGGAAATCATTTATTCAAATCTTGTGCCAAAGTGTAAAGACTATGCTTCAGTATCTGTCTCATTATTTTCGGTGTCTCCTTCGAGTTACTCAGAATCAGTAGTTTCTTCATCTTCATCTCCTCTTGGAACTCTAGCAATTGCTGCTATTTCGGAGGTTCCCTTTAGGTTTATAAGTCTGACTCCTTGAGTAGCTCTCCCCATGGTCCTTATACTGTCTACATTCATTCTTATTGCCACACCGCTCTTGGTAATGATCATCAAGTCGTCTTCGTCTACAACGTTTTTGATTGACAGTAGATCTCCAGTTTTACTTGTGATGTTTAGTGTTTTCACTCCTTTACCACCTCTATTCGTTATTCTGTAGACAGGTTCTTGGTCTTCAGGATCGTTCAGATAGGTACGTTTTCCAAATCCTCTTTTAGAAACAACAAGTATTGTAGTGTAAACATCTTCTACGCAAATCATACCAACAACCTCTTCTGTGGTATCGTCTATTTTTATACCGCGAACACCTGAGGCATTACGGCCCATCGGTCTCACGGTTTGTTCATTGAAACGTATTGCTCTTCCTGAGCTTGATGCTAGAACGATTTCGTTGTTGCCATTGGTAAGTTTCGCTTCAAGAAGTTCGTCATTTTCGCGAATCGTTATGGCGTTAATACCATTAGTTCTTGGTCTTGAGTAGGCTTCAAGAGAAGTTTTCTTGATAACACCAGACTTCGTACACATTACGATAAAGTTGTTATTGATGTACTCAGAATCGGTAATGTCTTGAACTTTTACATAAGCTTTGACCTTGTCATCCTGTGGAATATTAATCAGATTTTGTATGGCTCTTCCTTTAGCTATTTTGTTTCCTTCAGGTATTTCAAATACACGCATCCAGAAGCAACGCCCTTTCTCCGTAAAGATCAAGAGATAGTTGTGATTCGTAGCTATGAAAAGATGTTCTAAGAAGTCTTTATCCCGAGTCGTTGAACCTTTCGATCCCATTCCTCCTCTGTTTTGAACTTTATATTCTGCTAAATTGGTTCTTTTGATGTAGCCAGCGTGAGAAATGGTAACGACTACTTCTTCATCAGCGATGAGGTCTTCAATTCTCATTTCACTTGCACTGTATTCTATAATAGATCTTCTTTCGTCTCCGTATTTATCTTTGACTTCAATAAGTTCGTCATTAATGATTTTCATTCTTCGATCTTCATTTGCTAAAATATCTTTCAAGTCAGCGATCAATTTCATTAAATCATCATATTCAGCTCTTAACTTATCCTGCTCCAGGCCTGTAAGCTGACGCAATCTCATATCTACAATGGCTCTTGTTTGAATCTCAGATAAACCAAATCGGGTTGCCAAATTTTCACGCGCTTTATCCGGACTTGATGATGCTTTTATAATTTCAATTACTTCGTCTATGTTATCAGATGCAATAATCAAACCTTCCAAAATATGCGCTCTTTCTTCCGCTTTTCTTAATTCGTACTGGGTGCGTCTTACAACCACGACATGTCTAAAATCAACAAAATTAGAAATTAGACTTTTAAGGTTTAACAATTCAGGCCTGCCATCAACAAGACATATGTTATTTACTGAAAATGAGGTTTGTAGTGATGTGTACTTGTATAATTTGTTTAATACAACATTTGCAATGGCATCACGTTTTATTTCAAAAACGATACGCATTCCATTTCTGTCAGATTCGTCTCTTAAATCAGAGATACCCTCAATCTTTTTGTCGTTAACTAAATCAGCAGTTTTCCGTATAAGGTCCGCTTTGTTTACTTGGTATGGGATTTCAGTTACGATAATTGTTTCTCTTCCATTAACGTCTTCTATTTCAGCTTTCCCTCTCATAACAATACGGCCCTTTCCAGTGAGAAAGGCATCTCTAACGCCTTCATAACCATATATGATTCCGCCTGTCGGGAAATCTGGAGCTTTGACATAATTTAATAGCTCTTCAACTTCTATTTCTTTATTTTCGATGTAGGCAATACATCCATCTATAACCTCAGATAAGTTGTGAGGAGCCATGTTTGTTGCCATCCCAACTGCTATTCCAGAAGCTCCATTTGCTAGTAGATTGGGTATTTTTGTAGGCAATACGGTTGGTTCAGTTAAACTGTCATCAAAATTGGGCCTAAAATCAACAGTGTCCTTATCAAGATCGTTGAGCATCTCTTCAGATATTTTCTTAAGTCGGGCTTCCGTATACCTCATTGCAGCAGGGCTATCTCCATCAACTGAACCAAAGTTTCCTTGACCATCAACTAATGGATACCTCAAAGACCATGTTTGAGCCATTCGGACCATTGTGTCGTAAACTGAGCTGTCTCCGTGAGGATGGTATTTACCTAGAACCTCACCAACAATTCTAGCCGATTTCTTGTGAGATTTGTTCGAATAAACCCCAAGGTCCTGCATTCCGTATAAAACTCTTCGGTGAACAGGTTTAAATCCATCTCTTACGTCCGGGAGTGCCCTGGAAACAATTACCGACATCGAATAATCGATGTAGGCAGACTTCATTTCATCCTCAATATTAATTTGTATTATTTTTTCTCCCTCAGCCATATTGTATATCTAAAAATTAACTTTTATTTTTTCTCTTTTTCAAAGAGTATCAAATTTAACCAATTACAACGCGATATTAACCGATAAATTGAGGTATTTACTAACAATATTTCGGTATAAATTGTGGATAAATACAAGTGTGAGGATAATTTTTCATATTATATTTGTACCATACTTGTATCAGATTGAATAAATGGAAGCAAAATTTTCACCACGGGTCAAAGATTTGATGTCTCACAGCAGGCAGGAAGCGTTTCGTTTAAGAAATGAGTTTGTAAGCGCTGAGCATCTTTTATTGGGTTTAATCAAGCTCAATGAAGGCACTGCGGTAAACATTATTCAAGAGTTTCAACTGGATTTAAAACAGATTAAAACGGAGGTAGACGTTTTATTAGGGAAATCATCTGTTGCTCAAATTGAAAACGAAAAACTGCCCTTGTTAAAACAAACAGAAAATATAATCAAGCAATCTTTTCTTGAGGCGAAACAATTTAAATGTTCAATTATTGGTACAGAACATATTTTGTTGACGATACTTAGGTACGAAGATTGTGCTGCATGTAAAATATTGAATAAATACGGAATTATGTACGAAAATGCGAGAGATGAGTATGAGGTCTTATTAGAGGAAAGAAAAGATCCTAAATCAGAATTTCCAGGTAGTAGTGAGGAAGATGAACCGTTTTCGTCATCGTCGGCGAAGAAGTCGGCTGATCCAAAATCCAAAACACCTGTATTGGATAATTTTGGTCGTGATTTGACAAAAATGGCAGAGGCTGATAAACTTGATCCTATTGTGGGTAGGGAGAAAGAGATTGAGAGGGTAAGTCAGATCTTATCGAGGCGAAAGAAAAATAATCCTATTTTAATCGGTGAACCTGGGGTTGGTAAAAGTGCCATTGCCGAAGGTTTGGCATTAAGAATTGTTCAAAGGAAAGTATCCCGAGTTTTATTTAACAAAAGAATCGTTTCGTTAGACTTGGCATCTTTAGTTGCTGGAACAAAATATCGTGGACAATTTGAAGAAAGAATGAAAGCTGTAATGCAGGAAATTGAAAAAAACCCTGACATTATTTTGTTTATCGATGAAATTCATACAATTATAGGTGCAGGAGGTGCTAGTGGCTCTTTAGACGCTTCAAACATGTTTAAACCTGCCTTGGCTAGAGGAGAGCTTCAAGCGATTGGTGCAACGACTCTAGATGAGTACAGACAGCACATTGAAAAAGATGGGGCTTTAGAGCGAAGATTTCAAAAAGTAATTATCGAACCAACCAATCGGGAAGAAACGGTTCAGATTTTAATGAATATCAAAGAGCGCTATGAGGATCATCATTCAGTGAAATATACTGACGAAGCCATTATAGCCTGCGTAAAGTTGACGGAAAGATACATTACAGACAGGCATCTTCCAGACAAGGCAATCGATGCTCTCGATGAGGTCGGGTCTAGGGTACACATTACAAATATTAATGTGCCAAAAGAGATAACAGAAATTGAAAATCAAGTTGAGGAATTAAAGGATCAGAAGGCTGAGGTTATTCGTTCTCAACAATACGAGAAGGCTGCAGAATTGAGAGATAGTGAAAGAAAGCTACTTGAAAGACTTGAAACGGCTAAGGAAAAATGGGAGGAAGAATCAAAAACCAACAAAATAACAGTTACAGAAGAAAATGTAGCTGAAGTGGTTTCTATGATGTGTGGTATACCTGTTACAAAGGTATCTCAGTCAGAAACAGGAAAGCTTGTGGTTATGGGTGACTCTATTCGAGAGAATGTGATTGGCCAAGATGAAGCGATTGAAAAGGTAGTTAAGGCTATCCAGAGAAACAGAGCGGGCTTAAAAGATCCCAACAAGCCCATTGGTTCATTTTTCTTTTTGGGCCCAACAGGGGTTGGTAAAACACAGCTTGCAAAAGTATTGGCTAAAAACTTGTTTGATACTGAGGATGCTTTAATTAGAGTAGACATGTCCGAATACATGGAGAAATTTTCTATTTCAAGGCTTGTAGGAGCACCTCCGGGATATGTTGGATATGAGGAAGGTGGTCAGCTCACAGAAAAAGTTAGAAGAAAACCTTACGCGATTGTTCTTTTGGATGAAATTGAAAAAGCGCATCCTGACATCTTTAATTTGCTATTGCAAGTTCTTGATGATGGACACATGACAGATGGTCTTGGTAGAAAGATTGACTTTAAAAACACCATTCTGATTATGACATCGAATATCGGTGCACGTCAATTGGCTGATTTTGGTACAGGTGTTGGATTTGGAACTTCAGCGCAGCAAGAGTCGAAAGAAGACAATGTTAAGTCTATAATTCAAAAGGCATTACGGAAAGCATTTTCTCCTGAGTTTCTGAATAGAATTGATGATATGATTATGTTTAAATCTTTGGGAAGAAAAGAGATTCATTTAATTATTGATATAGAACTAAAGAAGCTTTACGATAGAATACTGTCTTTAGGATTCAATGTTACTCTTACTGATAAAGCCAAAGATTTTATCGTTGACAATGGCTATGACGAAAAATTTGGTGCAAGACCTCTTAAACGAGCGATTCAGAAGTTTGTTGAGGATCCTCTTGCAGAAGAAATAATTAAATCAAATTTTAAAGAAGGAGAGAAAATAAAATTGGATCTAAATTCTTCCAAAGACGGTTTAGATGTAATACATCAAAAGGAAAGTAAACCCAAAAAACCTAGCTCTAAAAAGAAAGAGGAGTAACTTATCTTTTGAATACGACTTCTTCATAAGGGACTCTATATCGGGGTCCCCAAACTCCTTTATCTGTTCCTTTTCCCACAGAGATAATCATATTAATTTCTGCACCGTAGGAAAGGTTTAACATTTTCTTTACACGTTTGTTATCGAATCCTTCCATGGGACAAGAATGAAAGCCTTCAGCAGCAATAGATAACATAAAATTTTGTGCAGCTAAAGCGCAAGATTTATGGACTACGATTCTTTGCTCACTTTTGCCACCCATTCGGTAAAAAGGTTTTCTTAAGCCGCCAAAAAAGCTGATTGTTTTTCTTAGTGTTGTCAGCATATAAAAAGGATCATTCATGTAAACCAAAGGAATGAGCTTTTTATAATAGTTTAAACCTCCTTTTTGCAGTTTGCCTGGCTTTCCCTCAATACTCTTTACTATTTTATCATAGTTCCATTTAGACCTTGATTTCCATAGATCTTTTCGCGTGACAAAAACAACCATATGTTTTGCTGTTTTTGCTGCGGACTGATTCAAGCATAAAGGGGTCAGTCTATCTAACTCTTGTTGTGATTTTATCCAATGAAATTCCCAAAGCTGCAAGTTGCTACTGTTTGGAGCTAAAATGGCTCTTTTGATGCTTTTTTCTATCACTTCATCTTCTACATCAATTTCTGAATCGTAAGCTCTATTGCTTCTTCTAAATTCAACTATCTTTTGAAACTCCTCCGAAAACATATGGATATTTACTTTATTTTATTTTGATTCTCAACTTAATTCTGACACTTTTGCGTACAAAATAGACAATTATATGACAGCATGTCTTAAAATCAATTGTGGCAAGTTCTTTGTCAGTTAAATATGTATTAAACAAAGTACCTATGGCAGTAAAAAACAAGAAAGAAAAAGAAGTTGAGAAAGAGCAGAATGAAAATGTTTCTAAAAAACATGACGAAACTGTAAGTGAAGGAAGTGAAAATCAATCTGACACAAGCATTAAAGAGGAGGATGGGCAGACTTCAGAAGATAAATATGATGACCTGAACAATCGTTTTTTGAGACTTTACGCTGAATTTGAAAATTTCCGAAAAAGAACAAACAAGGAAAGGTTAGATATCATAAACAATGCAAATGCTGATTTATTAAAAGACATGATACCAGTCATAGATGATTTTGAGCGTGCTATAACCAATAATGAAGGGTCAGAAGATGTTGTTGCCATTAAAGAAGGCTTTTCTTTGATTTACAATAAGTACAAAGGAATTCTTCAAACAAAGGGTTTGAAACCAATGGATTCGAAAGGCGAAGTTTTTGATCCCGAAATTCATGAAGCGGTTGCCAATATGCCAACAGAAGATAAAAAGCTTAAAGGCAAGATTATAGATGATGTGGAAAAGGGTTACTTTTTAAATGAAAAAGTCTTGCGTTACGCAAAAGTAGTAGTCGGACAATAAACTGAAGTATATGAGTCAAAAGAGAGATTATTATGAGATTTTAGGCGTTTCTAAAAGTGCTTCAGAGTCAGAGATTAAAAAAGCCTACAGAAAATTAGCGTTAAAATTTCATCCAGATAAAAACCCTGGTGATGCTTCGGCTGAGGATAAATTTAAAGAAGCAGCTGAGGCATATGAAGTGTTGAGCTCTGCTGAGAAAAAATCCCGATATGATCAATATGGTCATGCAGGGATGGGCCAAGGATTCGGCGGCGGTGGCGGCGGAATGAATATGGATGATATCTTTTCTCAATTTGGTGATGTTTTTGGAGGTGCTTTTGGAGGAAGTTTTGGAGGAAGTAGAGGCGGAGGATCTCGTGTGGTAAAAGGCTCGAATCTGCGCGTAAAAATGAAATTGACACTTGAAGATATCGCTAATGGTGTCAAGAAAAAAATAAAGGTCAACAAACTCGTTAATGCTGAAGGGGTAACTTTTAAGACTTGTTCCAATTGTAAGGGTACAGGTAGAATAACCAGAATGGCACAAACCTTTATCGGTGCAATGCAGACTCAGTCCGCATGTAACGTGTGTCATGGAGCAGGTAAAATGATTGATAAAAAACCTGCAGGCACTGATCAAAATGGTCTTAAAAGACAAGAAGAGGTTATTGAAATTGAGATTCCTGCAGGAGTTGAAGAAGGGATGCAGTTAAGTGTAAGAGGAAAAGGTAATGCTGGTCCTTTTAACGGCGTTCCGGGTGATTTGATGGTGGTTATCGAAGAAGTTGAACATGCTGAATTAAAAAGAGATGGTGACAATGTTCATTACGAGGCAATTGTGAGTTTTATGGATGCCGTTTTAGGTGCAAGTGTTGAGGTGCCAACAATCTCGGGAAAAGCAAAGATTAAGGTCGAGCCGGGAACACAGAGTGGTAAAGTTTTAAGACTAAGAGGAAAAGGTTTATCTAATGTTCAGGGCTATGGTTCTGGTGATATGTTTGTACATATCAACATATGGACGCCTACTGAATTGACAAAATCTGAAAAAGAGCTTATTGAAAAACTTCAAGATTCCGCAAACTTTATTCCAAATCCTGACAATAAGGATAAGGGTTTCTTTACCAAAATGCGTGACATGTTCTCATGATGAGGTATATTGATCAGGGCAAAACAGGTGACATAGGCGTAAAGCCTTTTGTTTTGACCATTTCAATTATCTTTCTTGCCTATATTTTAGGTTCATCTGGTTTATCTATCGATTATAGCTTTCATGAAACCATCGGTGATGGAACAGGTCTTACAATGGACCATTTTGTTTCCATTTTAGGCAAGAATAGAGTCTTGTTTTGGCTCATGTTTCCGTTTATTGTGGTTTTTGTTGCATTTCTATTGGCGATAAAATACATCCATAAAAGATCTATAAGGTCTGTTTTTACAGCAAGAGATTCTTTTGATTGGAAGCGCGTCTTTATTAGCTTTTTCTTGATTCTTTCCGTTTTATCCATTACAACATTTTTTGAGATCTATTATAGTGACTCCTACATTTGGAGTTTTGACTTTTCTAAATTTTGGGTACTTGTGATTATCGCATTGCTCATCATACCCATTCAAACCACTATTGAAGAGCTCATTTTTCGGGGTTATTTAATGCAGGGATTAAAAATGAAAATAGGCTCTAATAAACATGCTGTGATTCTGTCAGGTATTATGTTCGGCTTGATGCACCTTGGGAATCCAGAGATTGCGGCGATTGGAAATCATGTTCTATTATATTATGTGGCTTCTGGAGTGTTTTTAGGACTCTTGGCGATGTATGATAATGGTCTGGAGTTGTCTATAGGGTATCATGCTGCAAATAATATATTTATGGCTTTATTGGTTTCCAATGACTGGCAAGTGTTTCAAACCAATGCGATTTATGTCAATACGGCACCCCCTGAGCTAAGCTGGTTTGATTTACTCATTTCTTTGGCCGTTTTCCCTATCTTATTTTTGATTTACAAACGAATATTTAAATGGACTTCGTTGAAAGAAACTTGGAATGATGCGAATTAACTAATCAAGTTTTTTGTATTATTACGATACCATGATTGAAATTTGTGAAGTTTCAAAATCTTATCAACGCAAGCTTGCATTAAACAATGTTTCAGCCCGTATACCAAGTGGTCAAATTACGGGTTTACTTGGTCCAAATGGAGCGGGAAAGACGACTCTTATTAGGATCATCAATCAAATGATTCTTCCCAGTTCAGGACATCTCAGATATAAAGGTGAATTACTGAATCAATCTCATTTAAAATTAATGGGCTATCTGCCAGAAGAAAGAGGTTTATATAAGGCGATGTCTGTTAAAGATCAACTCTCCTTTTTATGTCGCCTTCGAGGGATGACAAAAATAGATAGCGAACGACAAATTGATTACTGGTTAGATAAATTTGAGGTTAAGGATTGGAAGCACCAAAGAATCCATTCTTTATCCAAAGGAATGGCTCAAAAAGTTCAGTTTATTGCTGCGTTGGTTCACGACCCAGAGTTTATAGTAATGGATGAACCATTAAGTGGTTTTGATCCAATTAATGTGGATTTAATCATGTCAGAGCTTCACGCACTAAAAAATAAAGGCAAAACAATTTTATTGAGCACGCACAATATGCAAAGTGTTCAGGATGTATGCTCGAATGTGTTGCTATTGAATGATGGAGAGAAAATAGCAGACTCATCATTTTCTGATTTGAACAAAACCCATCAATCTACAGAATTTATTGTAAGATATCGCGGTACCAAAATGGCATTTGCCAATGCCTTGTGGACGGATTTTGAATTGGTAGATCAGGATGAAATAGAGGAGGAGTTATTTGAAGCCTTACTTGCCCAAAGAGGTCAGAGGTCTGTTGATGATCTTATTTCTAACCTTAAAGGGCATGTCAGTATCGAATATGTCTCTAGGAAGAAACCAAACATGCAAGAAATATTTTTAGAATTGGTGAATAACGGAAAAGTAAATCAATGAAACAAAGCTGGATTATAGCAATGCGCGAGTTTCGGGAAAGGGTTTTGAATAAATCCTTTCTTATGATGCTTTTGATTGGGCCATTAATGGTTTTGACTCTTGCCTATTTCCTTGTCAAAGCAAACGATGAAGGTAAAAAAGAGCTAAACATTCTAATTGCTGATCCGGGAAACATTATGGATGGTGTGATTTCTTCCAAGGAAAGCAAAAGTGTAAACTATTATTTTTTAGATGGTTATATTGAATTAGATGATTTCAAGAAAGGGAAAGATTATCAAAAGTATGATGTTTTAGTCGAGGTTAATGAAAAGGTCCTCAATAATAAAAAAGTGTTTGTCTTCTACAGGGATTTTTTGTCTGCTGATAATAAAAACCTAATGAAATTTAATATAGAGAGGCGTGTTGAGGAGGTGATGGTAAAAGAGTTCACTAATCTTACAGTGGATCGGTTTCGTCAAATAAAACAGCCTTTAAATATGGATTTTCGAAATATTGATGATCCAACAGGTATAGAATCAAATTCAGAAGGGTGGGCTGGATTATTCTTTGGTTTTATGATATTTCTGTTCATTCTCATGTTTGGAATGTCAATATTAAGAGGCATCTCAAGGGAGAAATCAAATCGAATTGTAGAAGTACTGGTATCTGTTGTAAAGCCTCGACAGCTGATGCTTGGAAAGATGATTGGTATTGCGCTTTCTGCTGTATTTCAGCTAATCGTGTGGTTTGGTATTGTCGGAGTCGGATTGTGGGTTTTTCAAAATTATATTTTTACAGAATTTTTTATGTCTGATGATTATCTGAACATTCAGCTGAATGAAGGAACGGATGTTTTATATGGTCAGTTTAATGATTTGCATCAAAATGAAATGATTGACCTTATTTATGACAGGCTCAACCTTGTGGTCATTTTACCTGTGTTTTTTATCACTTTTGTTTTGGCTTATTTTTTCTATGGTTCATTTTTCAGCTTTATAGCAGCAGGAACAGGTTCGGAAAGTGATGGTCAACAATTTTCATTTCCTATTATCGCTTTATTATTGTTTTCTCTTTATGCAGGTTATTTTTCTGTTTTACATCCTGAATCAGATTTCACAAGTATTTGTCAGTTCGTTCCTTTTACATCACCTGTTGTTTTGATGGTGAAAATTTGTCAAGGTTATCCGGAAGGAACGGGATACCTTCTTGTTGTTTCTTTGACCATTCTTTTCATCTCGTCATGTCTGATGCTTTATATAGCGAGTCGAATATTTAAAGGAGGCATATTGGAATATGGCCATACATTATCTTTAAAGAAAATATTCACTTGGCTTAAATCTGATTAATGCTAAAATGTGTTATTGATATTGGAACCAATACTTTTAATTTATTAATAGCCGAACATTTACCCGAGGGATTAAAGGTTATTTATTCAACCAAAAGAGGTGTCGCTCTTGGGATGGGGGGAATTACCAAAGGTTTAATCACAAATGACGCCATGTCTCGTGCGATAAAAGCATTGATCGAATTCGAGGATATAATTAAGGGGTTGGAAGTTGAGGAGGTAAGACTTATCGCAACGGCAGCAGTGAGAGAAGCAAAAAACTCTACTGACTTTTTACAACTCGTTAAAAAAGAGGTGGGTCGAGATGTTATCGTTATTGATGGGAATCAAGAAGCAAAATTCATTTTTCAAGGTGTTTCAATGTGTCACAAGTTCCAGTCGGAATCAATGATCATGGATATTGGCGGTGGGAGTACAGAGTTTATTCGCGCAAATCAAAATGGTATGGGTGAACTCGTATCCTTGAAGATAGGTGTTTCTAGACTCTATCAAACCTTCTCTTGCTCCGATCCTTTTACGAAATCAGATGTAGAAAAGATTGAGAGCTATATTGAAAATGAATCAAATGGATTTTTCTTGAATAAAAATGTGGAGTGCCTTATCGGTTCATCAGGGACCTTTGAAACTTTTTACGAATTGATTTATAAGAAAACGTATCCATTATCAACAGAGATAATGGAGCTTGAAGTTCAACCATTTATGGAGTCGTTGGATGATTTGATTTTTTCAACTCAGAATGAGCGAAATCAAAATGAATTTATTATTCCCATTCGAAAAAAAATGGCGCCTTTTGCAGCTGTGAAAACCCGGTGGGTTTTACAGCAATTAAATGTTAAGAAAGTTCTGATTTCTCCTTTCTCATTGAAAGAAGGAGCATTGAGTGAGTGAAGGGTTAAAACGTGATGAGTTTTAGTCTTTTAATGTATTTACTAATCTGTAATTCAATCACATAAGAACCTTTACCTAATTCTTTAATGTCGATTAGCTCATTCGGTAAGACATCCGTTTGTTTTCTGATTTTTCCATTCATGTCCCTAACGATAATATGCGCAGGAGAATTTAAATTTTCAATGTAAAAAACACCATCGGATGGATTGGGACTGAAGTATATTTTTTCTCTTTCACTTGCAGACTCTAATCCAGTGATATCGTTTCCAGTAATTGATCCGGATTCATTTATTATCCAGTTTTCAGGATCTATACTTATGACTCCAGTTATAGAACCAATACCATCAATATTAAACACTTCGTTATTACTTGATATTGAAAAACGAATTGTGGTATCGGGAAGTCCAAGTCTTTGGAATCTCACATCTAGATCACTTGTAAATGTTGGAGTTACATTGGGTTTTGAACTTGTATGGTTGATTTGAATGCTTAGGTCTGATTCAATTTGTTCCCATTCAATAGAATAGCTTGGGTATCCTTCACCAAAATACCATTGCTCAAAAAAATCAGTAAAATCCATTCCTGAAGCAGATTCTAGTGCATTCTTAAAGTCAATCCCGTAGGCTGTTCCATCGGCATATGTAATTTGAAAGTCTTTTAATACTTGAAAAAATAGCTCATCATCATTAATCATGTATCGCATTGAGTGAATAATTGCAGCGCCTTTATCATAGGTGAGTCTTCCGCTAAAGATTCTATTTTCATTTAAGCTGTCTAATACCCAAACACTTCCACCGTTTTGATTCATAACGTTATCATGAACATCGACCATATGTCCATCTTTTTCATTCGGGTAAAGGTTTTCGAGCATGAGGTACTCACTGTATGATGCAAATCCTTCATTGATCCAGATGTCGCACCAAGAAGCGCATGTCACATGATCTCCCCACCATTGATGCCCTAGCTCATGAGATGTTAATCCTTTATTAAAAAATCCCTGTGTAGTCATGGTTTGATGCTCCATTCCACCAGAAAAAGGAGCCATACAGTGTCCATATTTTTCATCCTCAAAGGGATAAGGACCATATAAGTCATAGAACAACTCCATGAAATCGACAGTTTCGTCAATGTCATCTTGGAAATAGGGCAGGGTCTCGGGGTTATCATAGATGTAATTCTGAATAAGAATGGGATTTGGTGCTCCAACAGGGTTTGCGTAGACATTATACTCCACGTACCTAGCAACAGAAACAGATATTAAATAATAGTCAATGGGGTGTCTGTTTTTCCATTCATAGCGGCTAAAACCACCACCTAAGTCAGTTACTTGTTCCAATACTCCATTGGATCCTGCTTTTAAATCTGAAGGAACAATGACATAAAAATAACTGCTATCCGCCTTATCTGTTAAGCTTTGTTTACAAGGAAACCATTCATATGCAGAGAATGGTTCTGAAAGCGACCAAACTACCTCATTCCCCCAAGTAGGTGAGTTGTCCTGAGACATTCCTGCTCCACCTAGAGGATTTGTTGCTGCTGTTGGAGGTGTCCCATCGTAAGTCGTCTCGATGATAAACTGTTCATCTAATTGTGCATTTACAGGTACTTTTATTGCAGAGTTAACTCTACTGTAATTTACAGATTGCCCATTTACGGTAATCCCTGAAATATTGAAAGTGGGAAAAAGTTCAAAAAGTGCCGAATCTAAAGGTTCTTTCGCTTTTGCATACATCGCAACCTTTCCATCCAGATTTGTACTGGTATTTGTCATGCTCAAATTAAGGTAGTAAAAAGTCACATCGTATTTTTCTGTTTCGGCAATTTGACTTACAGATAATGAATTGCTTTTGTAATTGTGTCCACGATCTCTCTTAAAGCAGGTTGGTGATTTACTTTGTCCAATGATTATGGAGCTTGTCAAGATGAAGTAGGAGAGGAGTTGTATTTTTTTCATGAATGAATTATTTATTTATAAATGCACCAAAGTTGAAATTGTTTGATTACTTCCTAAGAAGTAGAATCAAAGCCTAACTATTTTTTCCAAAAGGGTAGTGGAATCATCGGATACACGAACGTAGTAGATTCCTTTATTTAATTGAGAAAAAGGAAGTTGAATTTTGTGAATTCCAGGTTCAAGACTTTCGGGATTATTTTGATTGTAAATCAATCTTCCACTTTGATCGACCAATTCTATCTTTAGGATCGAAGATTCGGTCAGTAAAATTGAAAGGGTAATATCGTCTTCAGTTGGATTTGGATAAATAGGCAAAACAATCAACCCAGTACTTTCTATATTCTTACACGTCGTGTTATTATTTGGATTAACATCTGGAGACCCAAGAGAATTTACACCAATACCTTCAACACAAACATACCGATCTGTTTCGTCTTGTGAAGAGATATAGGATGTAGGGTGCGCATTAAAAATATAAATTTCGCTTGCATCTTGTGCGATACTTCCTGTCCAAGATTCCTGAATGGAGCCATTTTCAGGCGTTTTAAGGAATAAATCTGCATTTTCAAGGGGAATTGATCCGAGATTTTGGATTTCGGCACCTACGGTTAGATATCCATTAATATCTTGAACAAAAATCGTCTCTATTGCCAAATCGTAAAAAGCTTCTTTTACGGTAAACGTTTGAACGGATGTATCACGACATCCCAGTTGGTTATTCACAATGAGCATTACATCTATACTTGAACCATTAAAATTACTTTCATAAGTCACCTCATTGAGGTTATTTGTATTGTATTCTAAACCATTTCCATTCCCAAAGTCCCAGTATGATGAATCTATATTTAAACTTTGATTAGTGAAGAGCATTGGTGTTTCGGTAATCAGTGTATTTGGAGTTACTGTAAATTCAGCAGATAATTCCTCAGCTACATCAACTGTAAAAGAAGTATCTCTAACACATCCCTGATCACTTGTTGATTGTAAGCTAATCAGCTGAATACCTTTG
>JABJEE010000123.1 GCA_018665005.1 Flavobacteriales bacterium | reverse complement strand
GAAGAATGTGGATGTTCCAGGGGCAGCATCATTATGGTGGTGGCGGTATTAGATATCCACATGGACATAAAGCCGGTAGCCAACATAAAGCCTGCAATCAACCCTTTGTCTTTGGTGCCTGTACGCGGCAGGAATTGCACGACTTTGTCTCACTAGTGGAACCAGAACTCCTTTCAATCAGGATTTCGGTGAGGGGTCGTCAAACCTTCGACCTTTTCTCCAGAATGTCTACTAGAACAATAAAACGGTTATACTTTTATAAAGTGTAACCGTTTTTATTTTTCTGAAATTGCAGGAAATAGTTTAGTCCACTGGTAAACAACACTGCCTAAACGACATGTTCACGTAAAGGCGTGAAAAAAAACTAAAAGCATTACCGAAGTTTGATGTTTAATGCGGACAATATTGTCAATACAGGAATGAAGAGATTTTGGTATTTACTTTTTATAGGAATTTTGCCCATTTGTGGTTTCTCTCAAGGCAATATAAACGTACAAGATTCGCTCAGAAATATCTGGGAATCTTCGATCATTGTCAATGAGGTAAGAATGGAAGCAGCAAAATACTTCTACACCAACTACGGCCGGAAATCCCCTGATTTGGCTATAAATGCGCTCGAAGTATATGTGGAATTGGCCATTGAGATGAATGACTCCCGGGAAGAGGCAGGGGGCCTTGTAAATCTCGGGAGTGTTTACAGAGATCTTGGTAAATATGACGATGCTCAAGCGCACTATGAGAACGCTCTTTTATTAGCGACTGATTTGCAAGACTTCTCCTTATCCGGTGTTATAGAGGCAAACATTGGAAACCTGTATAATGACCAAGGAAATCTTCTTAGTGCTTTCCGAAAGTACAGAAGGGCGCTGAATATATTCAAAGACAACGCTGATACATTATTCACTGCCTATATGTACTCAAGCATTGGGGGAATTAATCTTCAAATAGAAAACTATGAATTGGCCGAATCTAACTATTTAAAGGCTTCAGAAGTTTTTTTAGCTCTAGGTGTCAAGGAGAAATCAACTGTTCAAATGAACATGGCTAGAATTGAATATGAGCGTGATCATTTAATTGAGGCAAAAGCGTTATTTGAAGAATCCTTAAAACAGGTGCAAAGTCAACAGGATTATGTCCTTGAGATTGGTTGTCACCAGTATCTAGCAAAAATTAACAGAAAACTTCATTTCGAGGATAAGTCATTATTGTTTGCAAAAGAGGCTTTACGCTTAGCGCTAGATTTTGGTAATCTGTATTTGATAGAAGAAGCGAGGATTGAAGTAATAGAAAATCAAAGTGATACCGATTGGTTGGTATCTATTCAAAGAATACTGCTTGGTCAGGAAGAATATATTTCAAACAGAACTAAAGAAAAAGTCTATCATAGAATTAGGCAAATTCATGTGGACAAAAGTGAATTTGAAAAAGCCCTGAATGCCTTTGATCATGAAATCAAATACAAGAGCATTAACGATTCAATTCGTTTTAGCCATCTTCTAATCGCCGAGACAATTGTTTTAGAGGAAGAAATAATATTTGAAAAAGAGCGCTCACGCGAGCGGATTGAAGTAATTCGAAGAAATATCCGGCTCGTGGTATCTTTTATCTGCATAATCTTAGGTTTAGCGCTAGTGTCATTTTTTCGAATAAGGAATTCTAGATTAAAAAGAAATAAATTACTCGAGCAAATACAGCAACTAAAAAGAAACCAAACCCCTCTTGTTCTAGCCCTAGATAATCAAGCGAACTTGAACCTTGAGTTGTTGGAGCATTATATTAATCAAAAACTAAACAAAACAGATTGGAACGTTTTAAATGAACTCGCGCAGGATCCGATAATTTCAAACAAAATGATTGCTGAAAAGATTTTCATGAGTGTTGAAGGCGTCAGTTCTTCCCTGAGGCGAATGTATATATATTTTGATATCGATGATACTCGCAATAAAAAAATCGCACTCGTAATGAAAGCCATTCAAGTCTCTAAACAGAATTAATGCATAGTATTCACTTGCATACGTGAACTAAAATGAGTTGGGACACCGTATTATTGACGCAAATAAGACTAATTTTTAAATTCTAAATCATCATGACGAAAAACGATACTCCTCCAAAAATCATAGGAGAATGGGAAGTGTATAAATTTGAGCGGCAAACATTAAGCTTCAAGGTGAAAAGTTTTCTATTGACCCTATTGATTACGGTATTTGGATTAAGTGCAAGTGCACAGATAGATTGCACCATGTTAGGAATGAGCGTGAATGTCTCCGATACAGATTACATAAAGCTATATCATGCGGGTCCATACTTGCTTTGGCCAAGGGAACACAATGTGATTTACTGG
>JABJEE010000122.1 GCA_018665005.1 Flavobacteriales bacterium | reverse complement strand
TCTACAGTTGTTGAAATAACAATCGAAATAGAATCATCACAGAATCCGTTATCTGCAATCAACCATACCGTGTAAACTCCAAAATCTAGATAAGCGCTGTTTTGCGCCGATTCATCATTAACCACAGCGGATTCATTATTGCCAAAATCCCATTGGTAATTTGAGGCATTTTGACTGGTATTGGTGAAAATCACATCCAATGGAACTCCACCACTCTCCGGAGATGCAGAGATTCCAGCTATTGGAACAGGTAAGCCGGTTACCAATATTGTTGCAGTTCCAATACAACCGTTTTCATCAGTACCTATAACCGTATAAAGCAACGACTCTGTGACAGTGAAGGAAACGCCGTCTTCAACCCCATTATCCCAAGAATAAGTCCCGCCTGAACCCGCACCAGTTCCAAAAAGGGTTACAATATCACCAATACACGCTATTAGAGGGTCTCCTGTTGATATAATTGGGTTTTCTAAAACCTCAACTGTAAGGTCAGTCGTTAATGCACATTGATCCGCATCTGGAGTAAAGGTATAGGTTGTCGTTACAAGATTATTAATTACAGGAGACCATGTACCCGTAAAGCCCTCTAAAGATTCTGATGGCAGTGATATTTCTATACCCGAACAAATTGCAGGTATTTCATCAAAAGTAGGAGTACTTGGCGGTCCTACTTCTACAGTTACGAATTGCTCACTTGCACATTGACCAGCATCAGGAGTAAATGTATACTCCGTAGTTTGGGTGTTATCAATTACAGGAGACCATATACCAGTATATCCCTCAATAGAAGTTACTGGTAAAACAATTACATCACCTACACATATCGGTGGTATGGGATCGAATGTTGGAGAATCAAGTGCATTAACCAAAACATCGACCTCATCACTTGCAACACATCCATTTCCAAAATCAATTGAAACTGTATAGGTATTATTTCCTTCAGGAGGAACAATGGTATCTCCTACTTCAGTAGCACCTGTTGACCACAATATATCTCCCATATAATATATTTCAAATACTAAACTTCCTGAGTTATCGTTGTAAGGACCACTATCTGAAAAAGTGAAAGTTTGTGGTGCTCCACCACTGAAAAAGTAGTTGTAAACATGGGCAGGATTATAAACAAATGGAACGGTTGATTGAGATGCGGCACTCGAGCCATTCCACTGCCAAAAAGATCCAGGGACGGGAGGATTTACTGGATTATTATTAAAAATAAATTGATAGTTCGCATCTCTTATTTCTCCAAACATAGCTGTGATGGTACCACTTACAACAACATAATAACTACCCGCAGCATTCGTGTTGGAGGTAGTATAATTAACTGGAGCAGTAACATCCATCGTAAAGGTTTCAACTAGTTGTCCCCCTGTAATATCCATGGCAAATAAAACTACCGACTCTCCTTCACACAAGGTGCTGTCCAATGCAGCAGCTGTAATGGAAGGGGCTTCTGTTATAGTTATATCTATCGATGCTAATGTTGCGCAAAGACCTGCATCAGGTGTAAATATACTTGTAAATACTCCTGTTGAGGTATTGTCAACTGTATTTGGGTTCCATGTTCCTGTAAATCCTTCTAAAGAGGTTAATGGTAAAACATCAACATTTCCTGTTTGACAATATGGCCCCATAATGGCAAAAGTTGGCGTTTCTGGAGGACCTACAGACACAACCATTGTTTGCTCATTTGAGCATTGACCTACATCAGGAGTGAAAGTATAAGGTGTTGTTTGAGTATTATTGATTGCTGGATTCCAGTTCCCTGTAATTCCCTCATTAGATATAGTTGATAGAGTGAAATTATCTCCAGCACATATTGGAGGTTGTTGATTAAAGGTAGGTGTTTCTAATAAATCAACGATGATTTCTAAAGATTGATTATTGGCGCACTGTCCAATATCGGGAAGAAAGGTATAGGTTGTTGTTTGTGTGTTATCTATGATTGGGGACCAGCCTCCCGTAAGGCCTTCATTAGATGTAGTTGTTAAATCAGGAATTACTTCGCCCTCGCAGTATGAATCGACAGGATCAAAGCTTGGTGTTACCAATTGAACAATAATTATTTCCATTATTTGCGTATTCGAACACTGCCCCATATCTGGAACAAACGTGTATATCGATGGACCTATTATACCGGTATTTATACCAGGAGGGCCCCAAACACCGATAACACCCTCTATGGATGTGGTATTCAAGCCAAGAGGAGTACTGTTTTCACAATATGGCCCAACCTGATCAAATGTAGGCGTCAGTAATGGATCAATCATTATTTCTATGGTCTGAGTATTTGAGCACTGACCAGCATCCGGAGAGAAGGTGTAGATTGTTGTTTGTGTATTGTCAATAGCAGGAGACCAGCTACCTATTGTTCCCTCATTAGAGCTTGTATTCAAATTCGGCACAGAAGTTCCCTCACAATATGGTCCAACCTGATCAAATGTAGGTGTCAGTAATGGATCAATTGTAATTTCCATAGTCTGTGTATTTGAGCACTGTCCTGCATCAGGAGTAAACGTATAACTAGTCGTTTGAGTATTGACAATCGCAGGGGACCATATTCCACTTATACCTTCATTTGAAGTTGTATTTAAATTGGGTATAACATCACCGTTACAATATGGACCCTGTTGAGTGAAGCTTGGAGTCACTAATGGATCTATTGTAATTTCCATGGTCTGAGTATTAGAACACTGTCCCCCATCCGGTGTAAAAGTGTAGGTAGTCGTTTGAGAATTGTCTATAGATGGTGACCAGCTTCCAATTATGCCTTCGTTAGAATTTATACTAAGACTGGGTATGGCTGTTCCTTCACAATAAGGACCTACCTGATTAAATGAAGGAACCTGAGAGGGATCAATAGTAATATCCATAGTAACTACATCTGCACATTGACCTGCGTCCGGAGTAAAGGTGTAGGTAGTCGTTTGAGTATTATCAATTGCGGGTGACCAACTTCCCGTAATACCTTCATTTGATGATTGTAACAAATCCGAAATTGCTTCTCCCTCACAAAATGGTCCTTCTTGAGTAAATGTCGGTGTTACATTATTAACTGAAGAAGCTACAACCACTGTTTGAGTGATAGGGCTCGTACATGCTCCAGCATCATCGACTGTTACTTCATATGTGCCAGGAGCCAGACCTGTCGCAGTAGGACCATTCTGGACTGGAATTGTGTTCCACTCTATAGTATAAGGAGGGAATCCTCCGGAAAGATCAACTGTAGCCGTTCCGTCATTACCCACGCATCCTGATGGTGTTGAAGATAATATAGGTTCAATGGCATTTACACATTCCAGAAAATCAATAAAAACTCCAGAATCATAAATTGGATCACCAGCATCGGCAATTGCCAGTTTAAAATGATATGATTCACAAGGAATCACATCAATTTCTCGTGTTAGCACAGTTGTTAATCCATCAAGAGCAATATTCGTGCATCCTGCATTATTTATGTAGAAAGCTGGATTGGTAAATGGACTTACATTATCTACACTTACAATAGTTACATTGTCAGGTAAAGTGGCAACATTTGTATTGTTATAATTTGCACCAACGGGATTCGTTCCTGAAACGAAAAAACCAAATGCATCATTAAAACTGCTATTTACATATTCTGGATACTCTTCGGATCCAAAAACAAAACGAATCAGTAAAGTATTACACGTAGGTACAACATCGAATTCCAAGATGCAGCAGTCATATTGTGCCAAAGGCTCTAATGATAATAACTCCGGGTCATTACAAGATGTGCCAAATGGACCATTTCCATCCATTTGTTCACTGAAATTCGGTGAAAAGTCTTGAGTACCTGCTGGTAAACCAATGTTATTAAGGTTTCCTGTAGAAAGGAGAACCCCACTGGGGATATTTGCACAGGTAGTTTCACCATTTGTAAAGGTCCCATATGAATCACTTGGACATGATATTGATGCATTACTCACATCCAAACCGAAACCCACCATAGCATTAACAATGTCCTGAGCGGTACCGCCTTGATTTGTGATCACAAGTTGTCCATAACAATCCTGGCTCGATAAAAAACCCAAACTTAAAAAGGCAAAAATTATAATATGTTTCAACTTACCCATCATTTCTCTAATTTAGGACTTTTATTTTTTATGATAAGTTGCATCGATAGGTTAAAATTATAATCCGTTTCTATTAACTTTGAATTTACATGCAATTAAAAGAGCTCAGCCTACATCAATTTAAGAATCATCATCATTCTGAAATTTCATTTTCAAAAGGGATAAATGCTTTTATTGGAGCTAATGGAAGCGGTAAAACGAATATATTGGACGCTATTCATTACTTAAGTATGTGTAAGTCTTATCTAAATTCAATTGACAAGCAAAATATAGAGTTTAATGAGAAATTCTTTAGTATATCAGGAATTTGGGAATACGACAAGAAAAGGTACACTGTGAATTGCTCATACAAGCTTGGAGCCAAAAAGACCGTTAAACTGAATAAAAAAGAATACGAAAAACTAGCAGACCACATCGGAAGATTTCCAGTTGTTTTTATTTCTCCTTACGACGGAGACTTGATAAATGAAGGAAGTGAATTAAGAAGAAGATGGATAGACGGAATTATTTCTCAGGTAAACTCCAAGTATTTAAGTCATTTACAATCTTATCAAAAGGTTTTGAATCAGAGAAATGCGCTTCTTAAAAACATGCACGAACATCGACTATTTGATCTTGAGTCTATAGAAATATGGGATATTCAAATGTCTAAGCTTGGTAACGAAATTCATAAAACACGGTCTGAATTTTTAACATCATTTATTCCTGTTTTTAAGAAGTTCTATAACGAAATTGCCATTGAAGAAGAAAACGTTAAAATCGCCTACCGGTCTCAATTAAACGAATCCGATTTCTCTGAACTTCTGAAAGAATATCACAAAAAAGACTCATTTACCCAATATTCGAATGTGGGAACGCACAAAGACGACTTATTGTTTACCATAAAAGAACACCCTATAAAAAAGTTCGGATCTCAAGGACAGCAAAAATCATTTATCATTGCGCTTCGTTTGGCACAATTTGAATGGCTGAAAACCATGAAAGAAACCAGTCCTATTTTACTGCTTGATGATATATTCGACAAGCTCGACCATGAACGTGTACAAAAACTTGTATCACTCGTAACAACAAAGTTTTTTGGCCAAGTGATTATCTCAGATACAGACAAGGACCGAATGGTAAAACTTTTAAATAGCTTATCGATTCAATCTAAATTATTTGAAACAGAAAATGGTACAGTAAAAGAAATTTCTATCTAACTTTAGATTATGTATAAAAACAAACGGAGGTCTTCAAATGAAAAGCAGCTAGGAGATGTCATAGAAAAGCTTCTAAAAGCATATAATCTTGACGATAAGATGAAGGAGCTTGATCTCGTTGAAGCATGGCCTGAATTGATGGGCAAAGCTGTTGCACACCGCACAAAAAGCATTCAAATCAAAAATCAAAAATTACTTCTCACAATTGATTCATCAGTAATGAGAGAACAACTTCATATTGGCAAGCAAGTTATTATTGAGCGTGTAAATCAATTTATGGGAAAAGAGGTAATACGTGATGTTTGGTTTTCTTAATTAAAGACTTTTTGTAAAAACACTATACATCGAATCAATATCAAAGGTTTCTTTCCCGACGTATTCTTTTCCTTTAAAACTAATTTTAGAATCCAGTTCTAACAGCTGATCATTGCTCACATTTGACAAGTTTGCTGATTTAACCCTAAGAGATGAGGGACCAAACTCTGCCTTCTTTTGATACGCCGCAAAAGCATAGGAACAATTCGAAATATCGGTATCCAAGACCACGACATCCGAATTGTCTTTTGATGCAATTGCAATTGATGCATTTTTAATGTTACAATTAACAATCTCCAGAATTGATCTTTCCCCCCCGGATATACCTTTATCTCCAGAACCGTTGATGTTACATGACTCTATTTTAATTTGACTTCCAGAAAAATCAATACAATCATTTCCAGTATTTTTAAATTGGCAATTACGGATTGTTCCTTTGCAAAAGTCTGCATCGAATCCATCTGATTGTGTCTCAGAAATCACACTCTCACTTATATCAAAATGACATCGTATCAGGTTTAATGCATCTTCACAATTGTTACCTGTGAATAAACAATTAGAAATCTCTACCTCCCCTTCATAAATGGTAACTGCACCCGTTAAAATCCAATTCTTTGTGTTTCCCGCACCTAAATTTGAAAACTTCACATGTTCTAAATCCACATGACCTCCATTTGGAATAATCACCAATCCACCACCTTTTTGATCCGTAGAGAAAAACTCAACAGGATTTTCTTTTGACCCTCTGATTTCAACAGGAGAATAGGAAACAAATCGGGCATTGTTTTTTAAGTTTATTCGAGTCCCTTCTTTTATAATGAGCTTTTTATTCCTTGGAAAATACACGGTTGAGCTAAAGGTGTAAATCCCTTTTTCCAAGACAAAAACACTATCATTCGAATTGCACAAAGGTTTGGCTCGAGAACCCAAAACATTCACAAATTGATTCGGTGGAAAAGCACTTACCTTTGACTTAATCAAGGAGTCTCCGGTCAATGAAGTTTTATAGTAAATATTTTTGGGTCTATAATCAAATGCTCTTTTAATGGATTCTGCCTGTCCCATATACGCCCCTAGATTTATTGGCTTAGAAAAAGGAAGAACCAACTTCTTATTTATTTTAGTTGAATACCCAACTATTTCAATATCCGTCAATAAAAAATTTTCAAATTGAAGTGTACAGGATACCGAATCAGATTGAACTGTGTAAACATTAAGAGCCGCTTTATCAAAAACCACATCTTGTTTTGTGTTTTTATAAAAGTTTTTCCTACTCACACTTCTCTCTACAGGTGGCAATAGCTCATATTTAAGAACTTTTTCTTCTACATTTCTTCGATTCGTTTCGAAATAATTCTTATCAAGCTTGTGCATTGGATATTCGTGACTTAAGAGTGATTCAAATTGCTTTAATTCAACTTTAAAATCTTGGTAAGCATCATTTAGATAGGATGTCCGTGTAAACTCTTTTAAGTATTTAATGTAAAGCATATCAAAATCTGAATTTAAAAATAGTGCATCTAGAATGGTGAAATCAGCATCACTTCTCCAATGTTTTGCTTTTCCCTGCAATTCTTTGTGAATGTCTAAATCGGTTTTGAAGCAATCATATGCAATTGGTTCAAGACATGCATTTACAGGGTTGAGATAATTTCGTTGGTTATGCCAAATTAATCCATGTGTGGCATTCATGATTTCACAAAGAGCTAGAAACCGAGCCATTTTATCAATATCCATATATTCCTGAACATTTTTATCAAAATTCCTATAGTTATTCATGTGACTTTTGGCCATCATGAATTGCTTTAATAATGTTTCGTTTTTACGTGTGCGCTTTTTACTAAACGGCAAAATTTCAGATGATTCTAAATAAGGATATTTTTTAAATGGAGTTCCCGTTTCTTTTTGATTAAGGCGGGCCTGCCAGATGCCGCTTTCATCAAACTTTACAATAGGCCCTTCCCTCCTATTACGATATTCCAAAAGTCTTTTATCAAAATGTTCCTCAATTGCATAAACCCCTTTGTTCACACCATTAATATAAACCAGCTTAAATTGATAACGTGTTGTAAGAATATCTTCTTTCTCAAATAAACGATGTGCAAACCACTCCATCATAAAAGACCTTGTCGAAGGATCCTGAATGGAAAATTTTTTCATTCCATTAAATGAATTGCTTCCCTTTAACTTAATTCTAAAGGACCATTTATCTCCCTCTAAATGATCCACCCAATCTCCTTTAATCCTTAGAGATACAGGACAGTTCTCTCCATTGACTTTAATAGATCCATCAAAGTAGGTCTTGAGATCTGCACTAATAATGTCTTGCTCCAATGCCGTTTTACGAAAGTCTCCTATACTGTCCAGAGCAGATTGAGGAATATTAATTCTAAGAATATCTTTTTCTGAAATTTGACTTGGCTTTTTTCGATCGCGAAAACAATCAATAATTAAGTCATCAAAGTAAACGTCTTTCTCATTGGGGTTCCAAATATAGACAGAGACAAATTCATAATTCTGACGTGCAATAAAACTGCATTTCAATTGTTCCCAATCCCCTTGTTCGTTTACCACATGCTCTCCACTCTCGTATTGAATATCAGAGTTAGAGCCGATCACAAGCTTTCCGCTTTCACTGCCCTTTAATCGCCAAACAGAAGCATAAATCACATCACCTTTTTTGATGGATTTCAACTTAAATGTTGGGCCAAATATTTGCTTAGAATTGAGTTTAAAACCATAATCTCCAGTTCTACTATGAGCATTCGAACGGCAATTGGCATTGGAAAGAAATTCTGAACCTTCTACAAATTTAGAATCAGAAACTTGTTCACCGCTACATTCTAGATGAAAGTGATTTTGAAACTGTTGAGTTTCAGGCGTACATGAGCAGAAAAAAAGTAGAAAAAAAACAAAATAAGTGACCTTCATATCAACCAATAATTAGGTGCAAATTTACAAAAAAGAGAGTGACCTATGTAGAATAATAAAAATCAATAATTCTATGTTCTCAAAATAACGGAAACGACAAATCAATATAGAGCTTAATGCTATTTTTAGAATACTTTGATATGCGCTGTTATTTTTATTTCTTTATCCTTACAAATAAATAAGAATGGAACCGAAGTTCACCCCTTTTAGCTGTCAATACACCTCGCAAGTGCCAGAATTATTACTTAAGCTTAATTGTAGCATATCTATATCTACATATCAAGCGGGTAAATTGATTTTTCTATCACCCAAGAATGAAAACGCGCTTATTCAACTGCCGAGGACATTCGATAAACCCATGGGAATTGCCAAGCACAATAACAACATAGCTATTGCCACTAAAGATGAGGTGATCTGTTTCACCAATTCATCTAGCCTTGCTAAGCATTACCCCAATAAAAAAGATACTTATGATGCTCTTTTTATGCCGCGCTTAACCTATCACACTGGTGCTTTAGATTTTCATGATCTATCCTATGGTGAAAATGGCCTCCTTTTTGCCGTAAATACGCTGTTCTCATGTATCGTGAAACTGGATTCAGAATATAATTTCACCCCAATATGGAAACCGAAATTTATTGAAGCATTGGTTTCAGAGGACCGTTGTCATTTAAATGGCATGGCTCTTGAAAATGGAAAACCGAAATTTGCAACAGCTTTTAGTGAAGGCAACTCATTTCAGAGCTGGCGAGAGAAGGTAACAGAAACAGGAATTGTAATTGATATTGATACAAACGAGATATTGGCAAAAAACCTTGCAATGCCTCATTCTCCAAGAATTTACAAAGGTGAATTATATGTGTTATTATCTGCAAAAGGAGAGCTAATCAAAATAAATCGTGACAATGGAGAATGCACAACGGTTATAAAAACAAAAGGCTTTGTGCGAGGAATGGATTTGTATGAAGACTATTTATTTATTGGTTTATCAAAGCTTAGAAAAAACTCTTCTACATTCGCAAAATTGGATTTTGCTGAAGAGGCAAATGTTGCTGGAATTGAAATCTATCACCTTCCCACAGCAGCATTAGTAGGAAGAATTAAATA
>JABJEE010000121.1 GCA_018665005.1 Flavobacteriales bacterium | reverse complement strand
GAGAACTCGATATACGGAACCAATGAAGTGAAATTAAAAAAAGTATTTGTTAGAGATTCAATTACTGGAGATACGATTCAAAAGACGTTAAATGTATATTATCATAAAGTGCAGACGGGTGAAGTCATCAATAAAGTTGCTGCTTATTATTCGGTTACTTCAGATCAAATTATGGATTGGAATGGCTTAAAAACCACCAATATATATACAGGACAACACTTAAGAATTGAAACAGAAAAAAAGGTAACACCCCCAAAACCAAAGCCGAAACCAGTGTCTACGCGTAAATATTATACGGTGAGAAGTGGTGATACTTTTGGGCATATAGCAGAAAAAAACAGGGTCTCTCAAAGTCGATTGAAAAAACTCAATCCACGAATCAATATTAACCGTTTAAGCATAGGTCAAAAAATAAGAATTAGATAATAATGAAGTTGCTGAAGCTATTCTCTGCTATAATCTTAACCATTCATTTAAGTGGTTGTGGTGAATTTTTTTCTTCAGAAGTCTATGTTACTGGAAAAGTTGGTGAAGTCGTCGTCGTTTGTGATGATGCTATATGGAAATCTTCAATACGTTCTGATATAGATTCAAACCTCACAAGATTTATCATGCCTTATTTCCCAGATGTTGCAACTTTTGAACCGGTGCACTACAACAAGAACAATTTCGTAGGTGCAGCAAAGCGTCATCGAAATATTCTTTTTTTAACCATTGATCCAAATCATAAAGGAAATAAAGGGAAGATTCAATACAGAAATAGTGTATGGGCAACGAATCAACTCGTTATTGAGGTGGTTGCAAAAGATTACCCGCAACTTGTTGAAACATTTAATTCTGGGGCGGATAATATTCATTCAAAATTTGATTATCAAGAGTGGAACCGAATTAGAAAACATTTTGCTAGTAAGCAAAATCAAAATATCAACAATCAACTTAAACAGAATTTCGCTATTCATCTGGATTTTCCGAATGCATCCAAAATTGTTTCATCGAGAAAAAACTTTTACCGGATTGAACTTCCTCTATCGTCAAGACCCATTGAATTCGTTGGAGACTCAAAGCAAGACTTGGGAGCTGTTCTTTCAGGGGTAATGGTTTATCAATATCCTTATGTAGATTCCAGTCAATTGGGTATAGATCAATTACTGAAAGCACGAGATACCATGTTGAAGTATAATGTGCCTCATGAAACTCCAGGGTTATATATGGGTACCCAATACAATGATTTTGTTTATCCTGAATTTTCAGAAACTAGTAATTTTTCTAAGACAATTGATGGTGTCGAACTGAGAGGGATGTTTGAATTTAAAGGAAGGTACAGATATTCAACGGGAGGAGCCTTTTGGTCTTTTCATTTTGTTCATCCTAAAACTGAAAAAATCGTCTGTGTTAGCGGTTATGTTGATGCACCATCAACAACGAGCTGGACACATGCCATACGAGAAATTCAGGCCATTTGGAAAAGTGTTACAATAGTGTAAAACATGCGAAAAGTAGCTGCTGCAATTATCACATTTAATGAAGAAAAGAATATTGAACGCTGCATTAAAGGCCTATTAGAATGTGTAGATGAAATCGTTGTGATGGATTCTTTTTCAAGTGATAGAACAAAGGAAATCTGTAACCAATATGGCGTAAGTTTTGTCGAAAACAAGTGGCAAGGTTATGCGCAAACCAAAAACAAATTGAATGATTTGATTGATTCCGATTATATCTTTTCAATTGATGCTGATGAAGTTCCTGACCGTGATTTACAAGCTCAAATTTTAAAGTTAAAAAGCGACCAAAAAGATTGTTTATATATTCTCAATCGATACACGAACTATTGTGGTAAATGGATTAAATATTGTGGATGGTATCCTGAATATAAAGCAAGAATTTTTCCAAAGCACAAAGCGGTATGGGAGGGTGAGTTTGTGCATGAGCACCTAAAGTACGATACAAGTCTTGAGGTGATTACTCTTGATGGACATTTGGAGCATTATTCATATTATAATGCAATGGAGCATCAAGAAAGGGCAAACAAGTATGCGCTGCTGGTCGCGAAAAAGTATTTTAAGGAGGGTAAAAAAACATATATATTTCAACCAGAAATTAGTGCATTTGCTAAATTTATAAATGTTTTCTTCTTTAAGAAAGGTTTTTTGGATGGGTCTTATGGATTTCAAATTGCCCGAATTAGTGCCTCATCAAATCATTTAAAATATAAAGAGTTAGGAAGACTGAGTAAAGTAGATAAGTGATCTAACGTAGAACTGTTTTTTGTCAGCCCATCAAAATTGGATTATGAATGACATCCTCAAATACCTTTTAAGAAGTCATATTTTATTGGCGATATACAGTTTCTTTTTTCTTTATGGTTTGTATTTTGAGTACCCATCTTCTTGGGTGTATGCGTTAATGATTTCTTTTGGAATAATAGGTATATATAATTTACATCGTCTTTGGAAATTCAAGATGGGAAGACTACCAAACTCCATTAATGATTGGACAGAGCTTAATAAAAAGTCAATTTATGTACTTGCTTTG
>JABJEE010000120.1 GCA_018665005.1 Flavobacteriales bacterium | reverse complement strand
TCCCCTTCTTGGAGATTAAAGTTTTTTTGCATACGCGATTCTCCGGGGCCCATAAATGCAGAGCCATCGGATACTTGAACGCTATCTAGTTTGAGTCTTCTAGAGTTTTTCCAAAAGGGTAGTTTTTGAGGAGCATAAATAGATACCTCATCTTCATCGTTAAGCACCAAACAAGCAATTTGATATTGGTTTTCATTTTCTTTTAGGCTCAGGGCATAAAATGATTTACAGTGCTTAAGAATGATTGAGTCACCTAAATCTATTTCACTTCTTTTACCAACAACCATGTCGTTTGATATTGAATCTTTTTCATATTCCGTAATGACCAGGGCATTTAATTTGAATTCAATCTCTAATCGTCCCTGGTTCTCACTAATAGACCAAACATTTAAAATCTCATCGGGAAACCCTTCTAAAACTTTGCCATCTCTCGGCTGGGGTCTGTCAAAATAAACAGTTGTACAGGAGTGTAAAAAAACACAAATAAAGAAACCAAAAGTAAATGCCTTAAACATACGATTATTCAATTTTAGTCCAAATATAGTTGTCCATATCATTATTGGTTCCAACAGATGATTTAATCATGAGTCTGTTATTTTCGTTTTGATAGATGGTTAAAAAAGGAGGTTCAACTCCATCAGGTAATTGTTCTAATGGAACATCCAGATTCAAGTCGCAAGAACCACCCTCTTTTTTTGAATCAACAGGAGTCACGGTTATTTCATTGGTTCGTCCCATCATGGTTATTTTGAGCCCATCGGATTTAATTTCCATAGAGACCTTCTGTAAAAAACCCGAAACCTCTTTAGACAGTTCTTCTTTTGTTTTTTCTGGATTCGCCTTCACGAGGGCGTCAATGGTTTTTTCTGTATCAACTTTGTACTCCCCAATGTGTTTTTGGATACAGCTTTGAGAAAAGCCGGTACTTAATACGAAAACGAATAGAAGGCTGGATATAATAGTTCTCATTTTATTCTTGTTTTGATTTGAACACTAAAGTACATAAAAAGAAGGCTATTGTTATATTGAATTTTTATACTCGAAAATAAGCAGTCATTTAATCGCTTTTAACCCAAATATAATTGTCCATCTCTTTTGGGCCCAGCGAACTCATTATCTGTAGCTTGTTTTTTTGTTTGAGATATACAGTAAGAAACATGTTTTGAGCTTCTTCTGGAACAGTCATTTCACTCATGTCTAAATGAAGATCGCAATATCCTTTTTCTTTGGAAGATGTATGAGATGTAAATGGCAGTATCCGAGTATATTCGTTCATGTACAGCGACAAGGAATCGTTATAGAGGACCAATGTAATCCCTTCGATTCTATTTCTTACGTCCTCAGGGAGCTCGCCAGACTCAGTGTAAGCGATTTTATCAAAAAATGGCATCGTTGCTTTTAGGTCTACTTTGTATGATCCCGTCAAAGCACCAATGGAATTTTGTGAAAAGGATCCAAAGCTTAGAAATAGTGTACAAAAAATAATGCTGAATTTCATATTATGATTTATTCTTTAACAAGATAGAAAATAAAAATAAAAAACCCTCTGATACTTTCAGAGGGTTTTGAGGTCTCGAGCGGATTCGAACCGCTGTAACCGGTTTTGCAGACCGGTGCCTAAGCCACTCGGCCACGAGACCGTTTTAGTGAGGGCAAAAATAATAAATTCTTACAATGTTTGAACGCCTATTTGATTTTGATGATTTTTTGGTGCGATAAAACACCGTGAATATTAGCAGAAACATAATATACACCTGGTTTTACGGACTGACCGTTGTCGTTTTGTCCATTCCAATAAATTTCTTTTTCAGTCATATGTTGAATGACAGAAATCCGATTTCCGAGGTTGTCGTATATGTAAACTTGATCTTGTAAATGCAGTTTGTTAGTAAATGACATCTGAATTCCATCTTGACTAAATGGGTTAGGATAAACGGTTATTTCAGCATTGTCAGACTGTATATATTCCTCAATACTCAATACAGTTAAATCCGTTAAATCGTAATTTTCATCACCTGTAACATATGGTAAATATTGTAGGTAAGTAACAAACATTTCATCTGTTGTATTTAATCCAAAGAAAATGGCTTGGGGTGGCGAAAATGGGTTGTGAATATTTGAGGAGGTGTTGTCAAATGTTCCATATGCCTTAAGCCTTGATCCTTGCGGGATTTTTTGAAGGTATCGGAATTTGTAAAAATCTTGCCAATCAAAATCCCAATGAGGAATATGAATTAATGGAACAGTGTCTTGTCCTGGTTTTACGGCGTATGTTCCAATTTCTTTTCCTAAAAGGTGCATGTGTGGAAATATTGAAAACAATGAATAATTCATTGATGTTGTCCCGGAGCTTGGATATTGTGCCTCTACCGAAGTGACCTGTTCTGGCGGAAGATAAAAGGAATAGTTAATGAGTAAGGGATCCGAGCTTACTTCACGAACATTAGATTCACTCTGGGGGTAAAAATGAAAAATCACTTTTGTACTGTCTTGTAGACCATAACTTCCAATCGGATAATGCATATTTAAATAAATTTTGGCTCCTGCATTTACCGAAACACCCAATTTTATTGGGTCTTGAGATGGGAAAATAATGGGTGTTGCTCCAGGTGTAAATCCACCAACGAGTTTTGTGTTTAAATCTGAAGGGCTTGCGCAGTCTCCACCAATGGTGTCTGTAACTTCTGAGCCATTTTGGTCGACATAAACAAGCACGTGATGTACAATTTCAGGATTGCCAGGTATAACTTCCACGGCTTTAATAATTCTATTTTCGGTAAGGTTGGTTGGCAGCGAAAAGCAAACATAATCATCTTCAGCAATGGCTTTGCTTGCATATGTAGGTATCTGAACCTCTAAG
>JABJEE010000119.1 GCA_018665005.1 Flavobacteriales bacterium | reverse complement strand
AGGTGTATTCTGTCCCCACGCGACAAGTCCTGGTGTCTCCCCTGACATCTCTATTGAAATATCAAGAGGCTTTAAAGTATCTATATACTCATCTTTGTTTAAGTAAAAAAGCATAGCCTAAAATTAATACAATAATCCTCACCAAGAATTTATCATTTATAATTCAAATCGAAACAGAAGTAACTATCTTTGTGGAATGGAACAAAATCAAGACAAGCTCAAAGAAATCATTTCTCACTCGAAAGAATATGGGTTCATCTTTCCCTCATCAGATATATATGACGGATTGGCTGCAACATATGACTATGGACAGCTAGGCTCCGAATTAAAAAACAACATAAAACAATATTGGTGGAAGGCAATGACTCAAATGCACCAAAATATTGTCGGAATTGATGCCTCTATATTTATGCACCCAAAAACCTGGGAAGCCTCTGGACACGTTGATGCATTTAATGATCCATTAATTGATAATAAAGACTCAAAAAAAAGATATCGAGCCGATGTCTTAATAGAAGAACACATCGAAAAAATAAATAAAAAAATAAACAAAGAAATCGCTAAAGCACAGAAAAGATTTGGTGATGATTTTGATGAGGAACAGTTTAGAAAAACAAATCCTAATGTTTTGAGAAATGCTTCTAAAATAGAATCGATTGAAAAATCAATGAAAGATGCACTCAATGTCAATGACCTAAAAGGGTTACGTCAGCTAATTATTGATTTGGAAATTGCCTGCCCACTTTCAGGATCCAAAGAATGGACGGAGGTACGTCAATTTAATTTGATGTTTGCAACTGAAATTGGTTCTGTAGCTGGAGAATCATCAAAAATATATCTACGTCCTGAAACTGCACAAGGTATTTTTGTGAATTTCTTAAATGTCCAAAAATCTGGACGAATGAAAATTCCTTTCGGAATTGCTCAGATTGGTAAGGCTTTTCGAAATGAAATCATCGCAAGACAATTCATTTTTAGGATGCGTGAATTTGAACAAATGGAAATGCAGTTTTTTGTTCAGCCCGGAGAAGAAATGAAATGGTATGACTATTGGAAGTCTATGAGGGAAAAATGGCACAAAAATTTAGGCTTGGGAGAAAACATGTATAGATTTCATGATCACATTAAAATGGCACATTATGCGAATGCAGCATGTGATATTGAGTTTGATTTCCCTATGGGGTTCAAAGAACTTGAAGGCATTCACTCCAGGACCGATTTTGACCTCAAACAACATGAACAGCATTCTGGTAAAAAGCTCGCATATTTCGACCCAGAACTAAATAAAAGCTATGTGCCTTATGTCATAGAAACCTCTATTGGTCTTGATCGTATGTTTTTAGCTGTACTTAGTGCATCATTTAATCATGAAATACTTGACGATCAGTCGAAACGAATTGTCTTGAGAATACCGCCAGCACTCGCACCAATTAAAGCCGCAATCTTACCATTGGTAAAAAAAGATGGCTTACCGGAGATCGCAGAAGAAATAGCCAATGAGCTAAAATTTGAATATAACCTTCAAATTGATCTTAAAGATTCCATTGGTAAGCGATACAGAAGACAAGATGCGATTGGAACACCGATTTGTATCACTGTTGATCATGATACGAAAAACGACCAAAGTATTACAATAAGATACAGAGACACGATGGAGCAAGAACGAATTCCAATATCGGAGCTACCTACAATTTTAGAACGTGAACTTGGTTGGAAAACCCTTCTTTCAAACCTAATTGATTAGCTTTTGAAGAATTTACTCCTGTTTTTTAGTTTAATTTTTCTAATACCTATTGGTTTTGGGCAAATGATACTAAATCAGGATGGAGAAGCCTTTACCACTGATCCATTTTTTAATTCTAACTTCATTCAAAACAATAAAATCAAGACAATTAAAGGAACATATTCCTTTAAAAAAAATAAAGATTTAATTAGAAAAGTCCCTGGAAGCTATACTTATAAATTCAATAAGAAAGGTAGGCTCAATTCGTGTATTAATATTCGTTGGAATGGAAAAACGCTTGACACCACATTGCAATACTATGAATATAATCAATTAGGTGCTATCATTTCAATTAAGAAAAGTGAGAATAATGGCGTAACCTTACAAGAATTTCATCGTGACAGCTTAAATAGAATAATTTCCACATCTAATTATCGAGTAATCCTTGACGATCAAGGTGAAGTTGTGAAAAAAAATGAAATGAATACTGAGACCATGCGGTACTCAAATGAAAAGAGGACCACCTATAATTCATACAATTTACCTTATCTGATTTCATATGACAATTATAATGAAGATGGTTATAAAACATCAAGTATCGATAAATTAAAAATGGGCGGCACGATCTACAAAAAAGAATATGATTACAACGATAAAGGTCTTCTAATAAGCATCGATACATTCTACGATAAACATCTAAAACCTGTTGAAGAATTAAAATTCAAATATGACAATTTTGGCAACCTTATGGAAAGACATGAGTTTAAGCAGGGTGTTTTCACTAAAGATTTTCAAGTTATCTTTGACACGAAAACAGGACTTCTTCATTCAATAATTGATAGAAACCCTGTGAATAATTTTATGTCGATCATTCGATTTACAAAATATGAGTTCTATCTATAAACCCATTAACAAATCTTTAACATTAACCCTACTACCCCTGCCAATTCTAGAAAAACAACATGAACAACACGATAGATTTAACAAAAATTGTTTTTTTAACTAAATTGGCATAGTTATTACAGTATTTGATTCAAAATCACACATATGAAAAATTTTTACATTATTCTGTTTTCTCTTTTGATTTCATTAACTGCGAGTGCGCAGGTTAAGACCACGAATTATAATTCAAAATGGTTTCTTGGCTTCAACACGGGAGCGACTTGGAGTTGTGATGATGTGAACAACATCTGGAAATGGAGAAGCAATGAGAATTATTATGAATTAGATAATGATAATTACGGTAGAACCATTCCTTTCGGTTGGGGCGTGACACTCGGGAAATCATTTAATTACGATTACGGTCGGATTTTTAGCTTTGACCTACGCGGACGTTACCTACACGGAAAATGGTATGGTCAAAACAAAGACATGGATACAATTTCTATGGAAAACTTTGATCCATTTGTAAATCTTGAAGATGCAGATGCCCAAGAAATCAAGCAAATGTATCAAGCGGCGTATGGTGGATACATTCATAACTACAAAAATGATATCCAT
The DNA here is from genome assembly GCA_018665005.1 of Flavobacteriales bacterium. Lineage (GTDB taxonomy): Bacteria > Bacteroidota > Bacteroidia > Flavobacteriales_D > Crocinitomicaceae > UBA952. The sequence goes on along the minus strand of JABJEE010000119.1, from coordinate 3,039 downwards.
AGACTAAGCCTTGAACTCGTTTTACATTTCAATCGATTTCGCGAAAAAACAGGCATAGACCCTTACCTCTTTGGTGGAGTTGGACTTTCTTTCAAAAAGACAATGGGTGATCTCTTAGATAATAATGGGAACTTATATAGTGAAAACATACTGCTCAATAATGATTTGGATTTTGATTTTGAAACCCAACTGAATCCTAATGAGAATTTTGTACACTTTATGCCTAGCGCTGGATTTGGGATTGGGTATCAAATTGCACCGAGAGTATCTCTTGGGTTTGAACACAAAACAACATTTACATTAAAAGACCAATTTGATGGTGTCATTTCAGAGATTCCACGTTTAAAAAACGACTGGTATCATTACACCAGTGCTTTTATTCGTTTTGGCTTAGGCGGAAGAACAAATAGCTCGTCAAATTCCTCTAGCTCATCATCAGGTTTTAGCAACAACGAAAGCCAAATAGCAAGCTGTCCTTCGCCAGATGTATATATTTACAATACTCAAAATGAAATAGTAAGCAATCAAACGATTCAGATTTCAGCTAAAATCACAAATGTTTCTGATGTAAATGCAATAAAGTTAATGGATGGCAATCGGATGCTTCTGCCTTTTGAATATGATAGCTATTCAAATAAATTAACGGCAATAGCCAATCTCGTTTCAGGAAATAACACTTTTTACATTAAAGCCAATAATAATTGTGGTTCAGATATAGAAGAGCTAAATGTCAACTTTGCTGATTGTATTTCACCTCAAGGGAATTTTATTACCCCATCTCAAAACGCCTTAAATGTTGAAAATGCAAATTATCAATTGAAAGCTCATTTTAATCATCTAAAAAGTGCTTCAATGTTAAAACTTTTTGTCAATAACGTCCAGGTTTACGGATTTAGCTTTAATGTGAATACAGGAACTTTAGAGAGTGATCTTACCTTATTCTCAGGAAATAACAATATTCGAATAGTATTTGAGAATACATGTGGAAGTGGAGTCATCGAAACATCCATAAATTATATTGAGTGCACACCTCCAAATATTGAGCTTATTCAGCCAACAGCCTCAGGGTCTACTACAAATGATAGAGTACATGAAATAGAAGTGCTCCTCATGGGATCAAATATTGGAAGTGCAAATATTGAAACCAAACTCAATGGAAAGCTCCTCAATAAATCTGATAATGACAATTGGAATTTCAAACAAGGCGTCTTGAAGTTTAATGTCACCCTAATTAATGGCATTAATCAAATTACAATTGAAGTCTCAAATGACTGTGGAAATGAATCTTTAACATTTACGCTTGACTTGGAAAATTGTAACGCTCCGATCATCAACATTAATTCTCCATTATCAGGAAACACGGTTCAAAATTCTAACCTTAATTTTTCTGCTCAAATTCAGAATGTTTCTAATACGCAGAACATAACTTATCAAATAAACGGAGGATTACTTCAAGGAATAAACTACAATACTTCAAACAATACAAGTTCGGGTATAATAACATTGTCTCCAGGAGACAATTACATTACAGTCTCAGCAGGTAACGAATGTGGTAATGATATTGAAACGATTCATGTGGTATTTGACGAATGTAAAATTCCAAACATTAATATTTCAAGCTCAAATAGTGAAGTAACCAATGACAATTACACATTTCAGGCATCTATTGGAAACATGCCGACTCAGAATGGCATTACCTTAACTCTTAATGGACAGAATGTAAACTTTAGTTATAATAATGGAATGGTTACGAGCCATGTGACACTACAACCAGGTCAAAATAAATTCCTCCTTCTAGCAGTTCGAGCTTGTGGCAGAGACAATGAAAATTTAAATGTGGTATTCAATGATTGTATGGCCCCTGCGGTATCTTTTGATGCTCCGAATTCATCCAATTTAGTTTCTAGTCAATCCAAATACTTATTGATTGCAAGTACCAGTAATATAAATAATGCATATCAAATTAATGTATCCCTTAATGGCAGTACTATTCCTTTTGCTTTTGCAAACAACAAGATTAAAGCATTGGTAATGCTTGATAAAGGAGTAAACAATTTTAAAATAGAGGTAGAGAATCCATGTGGAGAAGATGAAGAGAATATAAATGTTGTTTTTAATCCTTGTTTGGTCCCGATTCTTGATTTTAGCGGGAACATGGCAGCTCTAGTTACTGCTCCTAACAATAGCTCAGTATCCTCTTCTATGCCGATTAACTTTACTATTGAAAATTATTCTGCATCTACAAATGTGGTGATTTCTAATAATGGAAATATTATTCCTAGTCATACCTATCAGATTTATAATGGGGTATTCAATGGCGCGGTGAATCTTTTTAACGGAATTAATAACATTTCAATTCAAGTCATAAGTCCATGTGGATCTGATTCTGAAAGTATTGTAGTGAGTTACGTGGAGGAAACTCCTACCCCAGACAACCCAAGCCCTGAAATCGATGTTGAAGAAGAAGAACCAAATACCGATGATAACGAAGGTGATTCGAATGAAGAAGACAATGGAGAAAATACCGATGACAACGGGTCCAATAACGAAGGTGATTCCAATGAAGAAGACAATGGAGAAAATACCGATGACAACGGGTCTAATGACGAAGGTGATTCCAATGAAGAAGATAATGGAGAAAATACCGATGACAACGGGTCCAATGACGAAGGTGATTCCAATGAAGAAGATGATGAAGATGTAAATTCGAGTACTCCAGGAACAGGTGATGCAGGAACTGAGAATGAAGGTGGTGAAAATGGAGAAAATACAGGTGAGGAAATTCATGAAAACGACACAGGAGAGCAAAATGGAAACAATTCGGGAAACACCAACGGAAACCCTAATTCTGGAGGTCAGACAGGAGGTAATTGGTCTTCTCAAGGATCGAATAACCAAGGAAATTCAGGCTCAGGAGGCGGTTTTGGTTCGGGTAATGGTAATTCAGGAAATGCTGGAAACAACAACCAAGGAAATTCAAACTCTGGTGGAGACAATAATTCTGGAAATAACGACAATAACCAAGGAAATTCAAACTCT
>JABJEE010000118.1 GCA_018665005.1 Flavobacteriales bacterium | reverse complement strand
CAATGCATAATCTGGCTATCGCATTGAGTAGAAAAGGAATTGATGTAAGCGGTTCGGACGATGAGATATTTGAACCTTCAAAATCTAGATTGGACAAGCAAGGTGTTTTGCCTGAGCAGGTAGGTTGGAATGTATCACGTATTAGTAAATCAATTGACGCTGTTATTCTTGGTATGCACGCGAGAGCGGATAATCCAGAATTGGAAAAAGCCAAGGAGCTTGGTTTACCTATTTACTCTTATCCAGAATATTTATTCGAGCAGAGCAAATCAAAAAAAAGAATTGTCATTGGAGGCAGTCATGGAAAAACAACCATAACAGCAATGCTCCTGCATGCTTGTATGAAATTGAATGTCAATGTGGATTACATGGTGGGAGCTCAATTGGATGGTTACGATTGTATGGTGAAGCTTACTGATGATGCATCGTATATGATTTTGGAAGGCGACGAGTATCTCAGCTCACCCATTGATAGACGTCCTAAGTTTCATTTGTATAAACCGGATGTTGCCATTATAAGCGGGATTGCTTGGGACCATATTAATGTCTTTCCAACTTTCAAAAATTATATAAACCAGTTCGATATCTTTTGTTCCTTAATTGAAAGAGATGGAATGCTCATCTATAATGATGAAGATTTAGAGGTAAAACAATTAGGAGAGAAATATAGTAGCACTTTGAAAACGCAGGCATATTCAACTCCGAAATTTGAGCCAATAAAAAATGGCAGTAAATTGAAGTTTAATGACAAATCATACGACTTGCAGATCTTTGGCAGTCACAATCTTCAAAATTTGATTGGAGCAATGCATTTGGCTGCTGAGGTTCATATTTCAAATCATGATTTTTTAAATGCGATGTCAGATTTTACAGGTGCAGGTAAACGATTACAAAAAGTAGTAGAAACAGATACTTTTGTTATGTATAAAGATTTTGCGCATTCCCCCTCAAAGCTTAAAGCAACTACGAATGCAATCAAAGAACAATACCCAAATCGTAAAGTTGTAGCCTGTATGGAATTACATACCTTTTCATCACTTCAAAAAGAGTTTTTACCACTTTATGATGGAGCAATGGATTGTGCGGATGAATCTATTGTATATTTTAGTCCGGATGTTGTCAGTCATAAAAAATTAGAACCGATTTCAAAAGAATTGGTAGCCAGATGTTTTGGAGGGGAAGTAGTCGTAATGAATAATACCGAAGAGGTTTTAAACCAATTGCAATCTAAGTCTTGGAATGAGACCGTCTTAATTATGATGTCTTCCGGGAATTTTGATGGAATCGACTATGATTCTTTAGGGCTCACACTTTCAAAATAATCTTTAAAAATCACTCTTCTGAAGATAAGTCCAAGGACCAATCCATTTAAAATGGCCCAAATTGACATAATCAATAATGATATAGACATATTAAATGAAGGTGATAATAGGGTTTTTGCCGTATTTAATTGTTGACTCTTAATTTCATCATTGGATAAGTTATCGTAAGCAATTGGATTCTTTAGTTTAATTGCTTTGATATTATCAACATTATCCCATCTGATCTCCTCTTCTTTCAATTTATTTGCAATGTACTCTGTATTAATATTATTGTAGTAGACGTAAGAAAAGCCACTTGCTAAGACGGTGAAAATCATCGCAGGTGCCATAGCAGTTTTTAAATCATCAATTAATGTATTGTATTGTCTTTGTGCCCGTTTTGAGATGTACAAGCCTATAGATGATGATGCTGTTATAAAAAACATGCTTAACAACATTATAGGTTTTTCACTTATTTCAATTTTTACGAAATAAAAAACCAAACGTATGGCAATCAGTATAAATGTGAAAAATAAACCGATTTTAATAGAAGATCTCATTTTAGCTATTCATCGAAACGAGAAATTCCTCATTTGATTTGGTATTTTCCATATGATTTTTCATAAACTCCATGGCTTCAACTGGATTCATGTCAGCAATAAACTTACGCATCAACCAAATCCGTTGCAAAACATCTTTGCTCATTAATAAATCTTCTCTCCGGGTTCCAGAAGCAGTGATATCTATGGCAGGATAGATTCTACGATTCGATATTTTTCTATCTAACTGTAATTCCATATTACCCGTACCTTTAAATTCTTCAAAAATAACCTCATCCATTTTAGATCCTGTTTCGGTAAGAGCAGTTGCCAAGATGGATAGTGAACCACCATTTTCAATTTTTCTTGCTGATCCAAAGAATCTTTTCGGTTTATGTAATGCGTTCGCATCAACACCTCCTGATAAAACTTTACCTGAAGCAGGTGAAACGGTATTGTATGCTCTAGCAAGTCTTGTAATAGAATCAAGAAGAATACAAACGTCATGACCACATTCTACCATTCGTTTTGCTTTTTCAAGAACGATATTGGCTACCTTGACATGTCTGTCAGCGGGTTCATCAAAAGTTGAAGCAACCACTTCTGCTTTTACACTTCTCGCCATATCGGTTACCTCTTCGGGTCTTTCATCTATAAGTAGAACAATAAGATAGGTTTCAGGATGATTCGCCGCAATTGCATTTGCTACATCTTTAAGAAGCATTGTTTTCCCTGTTTTTGGCTGAGCGACAATCATTCCACGTTGCCCTTTACCGATTGGACAAAATAAGTCCATAACTCGTGTTGAAAGTGTTTCTTGTCTATGACCAGTAAGATTGAATTTTTCAGAAGGAAAAAGTGGGGTCAAATATTGAAAAGGAACTCTATCCCTTATGTATGAGGGGTCCCGGCCATTAATTGATTCTACTTTTACTAATGGGAAAAACTTCTCACCTTCTTTAGGAGGTCGTATTGATCCTTTTACAGTATCTCCTGTTTTCAAACCAAAAAGTTTAATTTGGTTTTGAGAAACATAAATATCATCAGGTGAGGATAGATAGTTATAATCTGAAGACCTCAGAAAACCATATCCGTCTTGAATTACTTCTAAAACGCCTTCCGCTGAAACAATTCCAACTAAGTCGTAATTATTGTTCGGCTTATTTTGTTCTGGCCGATTATTTTGTTCTTTAGGTTTATTCTTTTTTATATTCGAGTCAGTACTTTGTTTGACACTGGCCTCTTTTGTTTTCTCTGTTTTTGGAGTGTTCTCAGGTATTTCTTCTTTTACTTGGGCTACTTCAACGTTATCTTTTTTAGCTTCAACAGTAGTTTTTTCGACTTTATCAGATTCTTCGGATAGGGGACTTTTTTCTACGATCATTCTTTTTCTAGTTCTTTTTCTAGGCGGTTCAGTTTTATCTTCTTTTTCACTTGAAGATTCAATTTCTTTGCTAAAAAGATCTGCACTTTTTTCTTCGGGTTTGTCTCCGATGATTTTTCCAATTAATTCAGCTTTCTTAAGAGATTCGATATCTGAGAGTCCAATGGAGGAAGCGATAACCTTTAATTCGGAAATGCTTTTACTCTCTAAAGTTTTTTTGTCCATTAATTATAATAATAAAATATAGGGATTTTAAGTTGATGAAAAGACTCGTTTCATACTAACAACACACAAGTTTAAGAAAAACCTTTTAATAATCACTAAAAACAAATGAAAATTTACGTTTTTCTCTTTTTCTTTTTTGCTGCCGGGAATAATATATTATTTAATATTAGTCTATATCCTGGAGAGTTTGGATGTAAGTTTAGATCTGTTGGTGGATCTCCGACAAAATGTTGATAATCTTCGGGATCATGACCACCATAAAAGGTCCATGTTCCTTGGCCGAATTCACCGTGAATATATCTTGCTGTTCCCGCGGCTTTGGTCTCCCCAAGGATCAATACATCCGATTTAATAAGACTTTTTTTAAAATCTGTAGTCTGACCCATAAAACCTTTAACAACATCTACATGACATTGCGTAAGCATGGTAGGAACAACGTCCCATTTTGCAGAAAAATCAAAAAGTGTAAATTCATCTAAACTTTTTGGAATCGTTCCATTCGTTCTCAGGTAAGTACCATCAATGTTTGAATACTCATAGATCATGGGATTTTTATCCAATTTAAAATCTTTAAAGGCGAATGTTTTATTGTATTCTAATTGCGAATCACTATTAGGGCTAGAAGGATCGCCATCAAATACACTTTCACAAATATCTGTATTTTCAGCTGCCAAAGCAATGTCAAAGCTATCTGTTCCACTACACATGGTAAAAACAAAACCTCCACCAATCACGAAGTTTTTAATGTTAACCGCAACTGCTAATTTGAGTTTTGAAACCTTAGAATAGCCTAACATTTTTGCGTTTCCTTCGGCAACATCTACTTGTTCTTGATACCATTTCTGATAGCGAGCTGAACGATAGAATTTGCCATATTGACCTGTGAAATCTTCGTGATGTAAATGAAGCCAATCATATTCAGGGAGCTTACCCATGACAATAGCAGAATCATATATTTTGTCGTAAGGAATTTCAGCGTATTCTAAAACCATGGTAACCGCGTCATCCCATGGTTGTTTATTGGGAGGAGTATATACTGCAATTTTTGGTGCTTTTTCGAGTTGAACTACCTCTTTATTTATTTCTGGATTGCCAATTTCCCGTTTCATTTGACTGATTTGTCCGTCCGTTTTAATCTCGTATGAAACTCCTCGAATAATTATTTCTTCTTCAATAGTTTTTAGATGTGGTAGAAGAAAAGAACCACCCCTATAATTGAGTAACCATTCAATAGTAATCTCATTATCAATAGCCCAATAAGCGATGCCATATGCCTTGAGGTGATTTTTTTGACTGTCATCCATTTGAATTAAAATCTGCGTAGATCTTCCTTCAAACAGTAGGAATGTAAATAATATTAAGAAAAATAGTCGTGTCATATTAAAATGGATTGTCATCAATACCACTGGTATCAAAATCACCCTTATCATTGCCTTTTTCTGAATCATTCATCTTACTCGGAATAGTGAATGTACCGGCATCTGGTTTTAAAGAGCTTGTTCTATGATCACTATTTCCTGTTTCGTATTCTGGTAACTCATTTAAATTGTCAAAACGTGCGTACTCATTCACAAAACGAAGTCTAACCTTTCCCTGTGCGCCGTTCCTGTGTTTTGCAATAATGATTTCTCCAATTCCAAAATTAGACTCACCAGATTCGTCTTCAACGAACCCGTAATAATCGGGACGATATATGAATGAAACGATATCCGCATCCTGCTCAATAGCACCTGATTCTCTCAGGTCAGATAAAATAGGTCTTTTATCTCCACCTCTTTGTTCGACAGAACGACTTAATTGGGCTAAAGCAATAATGGGAACATCAAGTTCTTTTGCTATTTCTTTTATTGACCTGGAAATTGTTGAAATTTCTTGCTCTCGATTTCCATTGTTTTTCCCGTCTTTTGCGGACATTAATTGTAGATAATCAATAATGATTAGTTCGATATTGTATTGAGACTTGAGCCTCCGGCATTTCGCCCGAAAATCAAAGATGCTCAAACCAGGAGTGTCATCTATGTATATTGGGGCAGTAGATAATTTTTTGATTCTAGAGTGTAATTGTTGAAATTCATCGTCTCTTAGATTTCCTTTTCTCAATTTCTCACCTGGCAGACGGGCTTCACTGGCCATTAACCTTTTTACCAATTGAACACAAGACATCTCAAGAGAAAATATAGCAACCCCCCTGTTGTGATCCACGGCTACGTTTCGAGCCATTGATAAAACAAAAGCAGTTTTACCCATACCTGGTCTTGCAGCCAAAACAATCATATCGGATCTTTGCCAACCTGCAGTAATTTTATCTAACTCGTGAAATCCTGTTGGAACACCTGAAATTCCATCTGAATTTTGAGCTGCCTTTTCTATCTCTTCAATCGCCTCTCTAACCACATTTTGCATGCTTGCGGCTTGCTTGCTCATGTTGTTTTCAGCTATTTTGAACAAATTAGATTCAGCGGTATTTAATAAATCAAATACATCCTTAGTCTCATTGAAAGAATCCTTGATGATTTCACCACTAACTCGAATTAATTCGCGTTTGATATATTTTTCAGCGATGATTCTCGCATGATATTGAATATGGGCAGAAGAAGCAACTCGATTGGTTAGAGATGATATGTAGCCGGCACCACCAGCCGCTTCAAGCTCACCATTTTTTTGAAGTTTGGAGGTAACCGTAACCAAATCGATTGGTTTAGTGGTGGCGAATAATTCTTTTATGGCTTTAAAAATATATTGATGCTTCGGATCGTAGAAACTTTCCTCTCTT
>JABJEE010000009.1 GCA_018665005.1 Flavobacteriales bacterium | reverse complement strand
TATAAAGCCGTTTCAGCAACAGCATCTATTGTAATATTTACGACAGATGTATTGTTATTTGCATTTTCATCCGTATTTCCATTTGGACCAGACACTTCTACATTTAAAGAATGATTACCCGCAGCAAGAGTTACTGTTGGTAGCGTTACTGATTCTGTTTGGTATTGCGCAAGTGACCCACTCCAATTGAAAGTAGAAGGAGCTCCTCCATCAATGCTATGTGTAATTATGGCAGAGGTTAAGGTTTGAGACCCAGGGTTAGACAAAGTAAAGCTTGGAATATAATCTGTTGCACAAACAGCTGTTTCATCCAATCCAGCAGCAGAAACACCGGCGTCAAATTCGGTAGCGCTAGCACCTGAAGGGTCAAAACCATCAATAAAAGAAGCCCCCGCTCCGCTAGGGTCCAACCAATGCTTTAGCTGGTTGGTTTGATCGCTACCATTGGGTTCCCAAGACTTTGAAACCCGACCATAATAGTCAGGAGAATTGAGGTTGCTACAAGAAGCACCACCACCCCATAATTGACCAATTATTCTATGACTTTGATCAAACAAGGGCGAACCAGAAGACCCCCCCTCAGTTGTTGTGTTTCTATCCCACTGAACGGTCCAAGTCGAATTTGCTTCAGAAGAACCCATTGACTGAGAAATTGTTGCAGCATCATCATCGAAAGCAATTTTTTTAATATCGCCACTTGGATGATGTATGCAAACAGAGGTTGAAGGAATGTCTCCAGAATTGTCCCATCCCGCGAAAAAAGGACTGTGGCTTGAAGGAACAGTATTATTTGTTAGACCACCGGTTATTTCAACCAAACAAAAGTCTGTCGGTGTTCTTCTTGAACGTAGAGTTGCTCCGCTCAAGGAAAGAAAAGAAGGAGAACTTCCCGGGTTGTTACAGTTTTCTGCCTGCCAGTTAAATCGAAAAATCCAATTTGCGGGATTAGAGTAACAATGATTAGCCGTCAAAACATAAGGTGTACCATCGTTTAACGTGTTATTAATTAAAGCCCCCGTGCAAAAACCACTACTTCCAGAAACAAGCATTACAACACTGTTTCTTTCATTCACCCAAGAAACCCCATCAGGACAGTTTACATTCATATTACAAGACCCGGAACTGCCAAAGGCTTTTTGCATAAACTCGTTTGCTGTTCTGTAACCGTGTGTTACGGTATTTACATTTATGGAGCCAACAGTGTTTAACTGTGGAACATAATATTCAATTATTGCCGTATTTCCAGGAACAAGTTCTGTTCCAAGTTCACCGTTGTAAATGTGTTTTTGCTTAAAAGAACCAAGAATAAAAGACTTTTCAGGATTATAAACATACAATTCATTTCCGTCAGGGATACTTGTATTTGTAAACGATAGGTTTACGGTTAATGCTTCCTCGCATGTTAATATGAGCTGCCAGATTTTATCACCATTAGCAAATTCCTTCCATGTACCACTATTATCAAGGTTAAGTTCTGTATAGTTGTTGTGCCCAAATCTCCAAGGACGATCACCGATATCGTCATAAATAGCATCTTCTTGCTTTAATGAAGCAAGGTCTGGAGTTGAAAACACCCAAGTATCGATGGTTTTATAATCTTTAATAGATTTAAATGTTTTAGGAACACCACCATCTCCTTGAATTTGAGAATAAAACGCGCAAGGAGACAAGAATAAGAGAATCAGATAGGTTAATTGAAAGTTTTTCATAGTTGTTTATTTTATTAACGATGTTGTGGGTTAGATTGTTTTTTAATTCTTTTAATACTGCATCCTTTTGGAGAAGACTCCTTCGGTTTGATTTTTTTATTTTTTAAATGTGATGTGATCGCATTTGTCAAGAAAGGAACGTCTTTTCTTCTTTTACCGTCCCAAATATTATCAATAGAACCAGAATAGATTAAACGAAAAGACCCATCAAAGAAAAAGACATGAGGTGTTGTTTTCGCTTTTAACGAATTGGCTAATGTTGATTTTTCGTCTAATAAGTAAGACATTAAATAGTTCTGACCTTTGGCGCGCTCAACCATTTTATCATAAGAATCATCCCCTCCTCTCTTTGCTTCGTTAGAGTTTACCAAGACAAAGCCAATGTCATTTTCCTTAGCCAAAGAAAAAAGACCATTGTATTGGTTTTCCCAACCAGGAAAATGAGAAGAACCAACAACAAAAGGACAAGTGTTACAGCTAAAAACAACAATAACGCCGTTTTTTTTATTTTCATTCTTGATATTAGAAGGCTCTCCGTTAGCGTTTTTCATTAAACCAATCCCAGGTTTAATAATGGTCCCAACAGAAACTTGACTATTCGCCATAGAAATTGAAAACAAAAGGAAAAAAACAAAGAAAAATTTTATCATCATGAAGTAGGTTGGTTCGCTTTTGCAAGTTATGACTTTTTGAATTAATATTAAAAAAAGCAACGAAAAGAATCCACAATGAATCCATATATTTGTGTTATAACGCTTTGATATGATGAAACCTTTTGTTATTGGTATATGTGGAGGGAGCGGTTCAGGAAAAACAACGCTCTTAAAGAAAATCTCTTCTCATTATGGACCAGATTCTGTTTCTGTTTTTACAATGGATAATTACTACTTTCCTATTGAGCAACAGGCAAAAGATCAAAACGGAGTCGTTAACTTTGATTTACCAACAGCCTTGAATAAATCAGCATTGGTGAATGATCTTAAAAAATTATTAAGCGGACAAGAAATACAAGTTAAAGAGTATTTTTTTAACTCTCCTCCAAACAAGAATGTAATGCTCACAATAGCACCAAAACAAATAATAATAGTAGAGGGCCTTTTTTTGTTTCATTACACAGAGGTATTTGAAGCCCTAGACTTTTCTGTTTTTGTTGATGTGGATATGGAAACTCAGCTTGATCGACGTATATACCGAGACCAGGAAAGTAGGGGGTACGACGTAAGCGATATCGTATACCAATGGAAAAATCATGTTACACCATGTTATCAAAACTATATTCACCCCTTTAAAAAAGAAGCTTCTTTTATTTATAGAAATGACAAAAATTTTGAAAAAGACTTTCTATCCTTAATAGAGTCTCTATCTAAAAAACCCATGACGATAAAATGAAGTTTAAAAACATATCAAGAGTAAGAATATGGCTAATATCTGGCGTCTTGATTTGTGGACTTATAAGCCTAATCGCTTATTTTTTTTCTAATGGAAATGAAGGAGTTGAAGAAGAGATACAAAAGAACTTTTTATCTTATGAAACAAAAGCCGAAACAGCGGCAGATAACCTGCTCAACGATAAGTCAAACATAAAAGACGAGAAAAAACCTATTTTTCTTCACCTTTACCAAAACGACTCATTAAAATATTGGAATACAAATAAAATGCCAGTACCGAGGCTGAGCTCATTAAAGTTTCCCTCTTCTGGATTGGTACATTTAAAAAACGGCTGGTATTACTCCGTTCAAAGAAAAAAAGGAAACACAGTTTCGGTAGCATCGTTTCTGATTAAAAGAAGCTTTCAATACGAAAATGAGTATTTGAGAAATGAGGCCAACCCAAAAATCACCACTAAAAACTTTAAGCTTTCCTTAGACGAGCAAGAGGGATCAATAATACGAAACAAAGAAGGGAAATACTGCTTTTCATATGTGCTAAATAAAGAGGTAAATAAAAGCACAAATGGTTATCTTCTCTTGTTTGCTGGATTATCATGGGTGCTAATATTATTTTTAATACTTACCATTAATTCGATAAAAAACCGATCATATGGAATAGCCATATGGCTTCTTTCTTTGTATTTTTTAAGTATTTCGGGTCTTATTTCTTCAAATCTTTTATCACCAAAGTTGTTTGCCTACAACGAGTTTATTCCAAACCTTTTTACAATGGGGATTATAATTCCTTCTTTGGCTTTTATTTTATTAGGAACATCATATTTACCAATAATTAAAAACAAAAAAGGGTTGTTCTGGAAGCCGTTTGTTCTCATTGGGGCTTGGTGGTTTGTTGAAGGAATAATACCCTTTGTTTTGAATCACTCAAGTGTTCCAATAGGTTTAGATAATTTATTTGAGCTTAAAGCTTATTCATATGGATTAATAGCTCTCTTTGTATTGCTTTTTTTATCGTATAATGTTCTGTTTAGAACCATATTCAATAGCCTGTTAAGGGATTCAAAAGGAAGAGCTGTAGGCCTCATGTTTCTTTTATGTTCGGTGTTTTTCCTTCTTGAACTATTCATTTTAGAGGACACCACTTTTTCAATGGCTTTGCCGATATCTTTGGCAATAACAAACCTCGTTTTTTTAAATAAAACATCCTTTAAACAAAGGCTTTTAAGGTCTGTATTTAGCACCATTATACTCACCTCGGCAATGGTTTCATTATTGACGGTTTTCAACATCAAAAAAGACATTCAATCGAGAAAAGTATTGGCAAAAAAAATCATTTCAGAACGAGATGTTCAGTTGGAACTGAATTATCTTTCTCTTTCAGAGAAAATAAAGAAATCAAATTATCTTATTAAAATCATTTCCGGAAAACAAGAAAACCTTACACCATCCAAGTTTTCAAACGCCATGGAAAACAAGTATTTTAATGGGTTTTGGGAAGGATATGAAATGAGCTTTAATCTTTTTGACTCCTTGAAAAACACGGTGGTTGTTAATGAAGGTCAGGATTATTCGGGTTGGGTACAGCTAATTGCGGATAAAGGAAAAACACCGGACATCAATCCAAATGTTTATTTTATCCCAGATGCTACTTCTGGGATAAATTATGTAATAAAACAAGAGATAATAAAAGAGAACACTAAAGAAACAGCAGGGTTTCTTTTTATCTCCTTAAAATCAAAATTAATCCCCGAAGAAATAGGCTTTCCTAGACTATTAATTTCAAATAAAGCCAACACCTTGGATTATTTAAAGAAATATTCAATAGCCAAGTACAAAAAGGGAAAATTGAGAAGGTCTTTTGGAGCCTATAGCTACCCGGTTTATTTAAGCTCATACACTGACACTATCAATAACATACACTCATTTGACGGCCAATCTCATTATGTTTTGAAAGGCCCCTATGAAAGCGCTGTGGTTCTCTCAAAAAAGAAACCACAAGGATTAGCTGTTTTTACCCCCTATGCTTATATATTTTGTGTAATGGGGCTCTTGAGGTTGATTTTCTTGTTGTTTTCGAGAGGAATGAACCCGAGGGTATCAAAAACCATTTCATTGGCTTTTAAAATTCAAGCCATATTGGTTTCAATGGTTGTTTTGTCTTTGTTTTTATTTGGTGCAGGAAGCGGTTTATTTGTTAAAAACCAGTACACCAACTATAATAAAAGGGTAATCAATGAAAAACTTGAATCTGTTTCTGAAGAGCTAAAAAATAAAGCCGCAAAAATGGACAAAATCGACATTATTGTTGATGGGGATTTTTTAGAAAAAACATTAAGCAAGCTTTCACGTGTGTTTTTAACAGACATTAATATTTACGACGAAAAGGGATTTCTAATTTCTTCTTCCCGACAGAAAGT
>JABJEE010000117.1 GCA_018665005.1 Flavobacteriales bacterium | reverse complement strand
GGTATTTCATTCACCAAACATCCGTCTACATAATACTTCACAGACGACCCGTCATAAGTAGCAGCAAGATGATACCAAGTATTGGTGTTGAGAGTAAAAGTATTTAAACAGATATAAAAGTCATTCGTTGTTGAAATTTGAAAGCTATTGGGGCGAAGGAGATAATTACAATCATCTGTTCCCTCATGCTTCGAAACAATATTCATATTGTTTTGCCTTCGCATCTTTGCCTCTATGGTAATTTGATTTCCGCTTACATCTACATCACCAATATTTACCCATTTCTGACCGGAACCTTCAAGATTTAATGAGTTTTGAGCCCATGATGAAGATAACGATCCTGTAAGGCAGATCAATAATATAAAAATGCACTGCTGAAAAAAGAATTTAGAAACAAGGTTTTTCAAATCAGTAAATTTAGTCCTATCTTATAGACAGAGTTACAGTATTAAAAGTTGCACTAAATTAAACAATTAAAAGAAAATAGAGGATCTGCCTATTTGAGCAGATGGATGAATCCCGTTTTAGATCCCTGAGAATGCGTCAGTTTGTAAAAATAGACTCCTTCAGGTAGTTTTTCACCAAGTATAGAGTTTCCGTTAAACGAAGGCTCTCCCCTCTCTTGAACATATACTTGATTGCCCCAACGGTCTCTTACTGTTAACGAAAAATCACTACAATTTCCGACATATTTCTCAACTTCTATTTCGTCATTGACATTGTCTTCATTTGCTGTAATAACATTTGGAAAATCGAATTGCTTGTACTCAAAAATATTTTCCACATTCAGTTCAATTTGAGCTACTTCAGATTCACAACCATCTAAGACATAATACACACTATACAGACCAGAATTTGAATTATCTAATTCAAATGCATTTACCACATCTTGAGATTCATAATCCATCGGTCCAGCCCAATAAAACTCCGCACCAGAAACATCCTCGACTGATAAGTCAATGATATCCTGAGGACATTCTACTGTTCCTTGCGAGAGAATAGCAGGCATTTCTAGTAATTGAACACTAAGTTCTAATAAAGCAACTGAGTCGCATCCAGTTGAACTTGGAAGAGTAACAGAATAACTACCTCCTTCGTTTGCTGTAACTCCATTCCATTCTATTGGCAAATCACCTGAACAAGCAGAAAGCTGTGTAATACTAGTTGAAGCTGGATTAATTGAAAAAGCTAAATTCACAATAGAATCACAACCAGTAACCGTACTTGATAGGGTCACTGAGTAATCTCCCTCTTGATCTAGAACCATCCCGTTCCAATCATATGGCAACTCATTTTCACAACTCGTGAAAGATGAAGATGTATTTAAAACTGGAAATATTGTTATTTCAAAGGTTGAAACATCATTCGAAGTAAAACCAGTAACAGTATAAGTGAACGTATAAGTACCTGGGGTCAAACCATCTGTGTTCAAAACACCAGTTGCAGCGTTAAAAGAACCTGAACCTGTTGTTTCGGTAAAAATACCAGAATTTACGCCTGTTGAAAGGAGCGAATTTAAATCAATTGAAGATCCACCTGCATTACACAAACTCGACACATCATTGTCACCGGCGTTGGGTATGAAAGGCATTTCACAAATTGTAACGTTAACGGAATCAATCGACCAACAACCAGATAATTCATCAATGGGATTCAGATTATTGGGGTCTTCGCAACAAAGATTTTGACTTAACAATTCTGGACAAGCTGAACCTGTAACAGCAACACTGGAGCTGTTGTTTTCCATGTCTAAGTCACATGTGAGAAGGGTTCCTCCTCCGTCAACAATGCCTCCGTGTATATAGGTCTCGTCTTGTACTTTAATGGTGCCTGTGTTAGAAACAATACCATCGATGTGTAATAAATAAATCACGGAAAGTCCTGAATTAATGAACGTTCCATCGATGTGAAGTTCAGAATCAATAGTAAGAGAACCATTATTGTTGATTTCACCTACTGAAGCAATTTCAATATCATTGGAAGAACTGAAAGATCCTGATACATTTATTAATAATACTCCATTAACATTCATTGATGATGAGGAAGTTACAACATGATTAATGATAACTGTATCTCCTTGTTGAATATTGTTATTCGGACAACCATTATCCCAAACTGAGCAGTCGTTGTAAGAACCATCTGCTATAGAGGTATATGTGATTGAAAACGCTGTATTCGAAAGCAAAAGAGAAAACAATAATATTGTCGAAAGCTTAAGAAATGACGTATGTAGTAAATTGGTTTTCACGATAAATTTATATTCTATGTTTGATAAGACGCAACCTTTAGTAAATAGGTTGCACCAAATTACAAAAAAAACAAGGATTCACAAAATATGCTACCTTAATACATGCAAGTACCCTGATTTATTATCCCCATTATACATCGTATGAAGTTGACTATTGTCATTAATAATAACGCTTTCAAGACTGTTTGTGCCCGGAGCCCAAAGGACTTCTAAAGTATAATAATATACCCCTTCGTCAAGTTCTTTGTCATTTAGTGTTTTACCCGTAAAATTTGAATTGGATAACCCTGTGGGAAAAGACATATACATCATGACATCTTTTGATTGAGAATACACCAAATTACCCCATCTATTGTAAAGTCTAAAATCAAAACCTTGACATGGAGAAATCAAACTTTCAATATCTAATTCATCATTAACTCCATCCTCGTTGGGAGTGATAACATTGGGAAATGTGAAATCCTCAAATCCACATTCAACACCGATTTCTATTATGGAAGTATCGGAGGGACAATTATCTAAAATATAGAAGGCATAGTAATTATCGCTAAGGTAATTGGTAAAATAAGCTTCTTCAAGGTTTATCTCATTACTTGAAAGGCTAGAACTGTATCCATATTCGTTAAACCAATAATATTGAGCCCCTGGAACTTCTTGCATAGTAATCAATACTGGTTCAAAAAAACAACTGACTGGACTATTCGATATCAATACTGGAGCTACAGGTGTTGGTAATATTGTCAAGTTTATCGTTACCAAAGAATCACATCCAAATTCACTTTGGAAATCAAAATCATAGGAGCCTTCTGATGAAAATGATTGACCCTCGAAAACAAAGTCTTCACCCTCACAAATCTCAAAATTTTCAGAGGTGATAAATGTTGGATGTACTGTCAAGTTTAATTCTACGATTGAATCACATCCCTCGGAGGATTGAATTAAAGAAGTATATATTCCTGTTTCAGTCAAGACCTCTCCGTTAAAATCATAAGTTTCGCCTTCACATATTGAAAAGGCATATTGATACTCTTGCGTGGGGTTTACAGTTAAGTTCAATGTAGTGGTTGAGTCACATCCCTGAGCGTTTTGTGTTGTGAAAACATAAGATCCCGTTTGGTCATACTGAACACCCCCAAATTCATAGAAAACTCCAAAACAAATGGATTCATTCAATGAAGCCGTGATTTCGGGTAAAACTATCAGGTTTAATGTGATTGTTGAATCACAACCTTGAGAATTTTGAGTTGTAAACTGATAGGTTCCTGTTGAATTGTATTGTACACCTCCTAGATCATATTCGCCTCCAAAACAAATAGATTCGTTTATCGAAGACACTAATTCTGGCAAAACCATCAAATCTAAAGTGACCGAAGAATCACAGCCATTCACGTCACTAAAAACTTCCTGATACACACCTGACGTAGCATAGTCAGTTGATCCTAAATTAAATGAATTTCCTTGACAAATGGTCTCGTTTAGATTTGTTTCTTGAATAGGGTTTACTATAACTTGAACGGTATCCTGAACTGGGCATGAATTCGGGTTTGACGATAATATTGCTGTCACGATATACTCTTCTACAATGGGGTCAGAGCTTGAATTAATAAGTGTAATAGAAGGGTCAGACAAAGTACTGTCATTCATGTTGACTTCGGTATTCCAAGAATACAAAAACTCCGGGTTATTGGCTGTGCCTACTTGAAAAGTCTCACCACTGCAAATTGATACATCAGGGCCGGCATCTGCCGATGCAATGTCTGCATAAATAGTAACATCTCTGACACTGTGCTTATCCGTAGACCCTCCTGTGCTTGCTGTAAAACCCATGTATCCCGAGAAGTTCACATTGTAATTTGCCGTTAAGTAAAGAGTCCCGTTAATGGTTACTGTAATTTCGCCGTAATTATAACTAATTTCTGCTGTCGAATAATCAGAAGACCTTAAAAAACTTAAGGTGCCGCCAACATTATCTAAACTTGTAATTCCTGGAATGCATTCATTATATCCTGGACCGCTGTATATCTGTATTCCTGGATTGGGTCCTCCGCAATTATTATAGGTATCGAGAATTACCTTTATTCCATTCGCCGTTGATGGAATACCAACCCCTCCTCCACTCACAAAACCTGTGGGTGGAACATCCAAAAAACAAAAAGCAATACCATCTGCTGCAGAACCTTCAAACATTCTAAAGTCAAACTTGACATTCCATTGATTGCAAGTTCCTAAATCTATAGCTTGAGAGTAAAAAGCCGCGCCGCTTGAAGAATTAATGGCGTCCGTTAGAATGAGCTCATTACTGAAATTATCCACGTCACCCCCTGTATCACCGGTGTATGCTGCACCGGTTAAATTCCAATTTGTGGTCACCATACTGGGACTGCCCTGTAATTCGGCGAAAATAAATTGAGACATCAGAGCCCCATTTAAAAATGCAAAGACCAGAATAAGTAAGAGCTTGGTTTTCATGTTATTAGTTCGCAACAAAAATCCGATTTTTTTTTAAAACTAAAAATAAATGTCTTCATACATATTCAGCGAGTACCATCCAACGTTCTGTTTTCTGATCAATTTGCTGAACTACCTCTCCAAGTCTTTTTCCCATTTCATACAAATCAGTATTACTTCTAGATTCGTCGGAAAGACCTGCAGACAGGTCAGATTTCTCAAGCTCAAGTTTCTCCAGATCACGCTCTAAATGATTAAATTCTTCTTTTTCTTTAAAGCTTAATTTGGTCTTCTTTTGTTCTGTAGAATGATTCTTTACCTCCGTTTTTTTAGTTTGGCTCACTGACTTCTTTTCTTTTTGAACTTTCTTTTCGTTTTTTCTGAAATCAGTGTAATTTCCCAAAATATCTTTGACTTCGCCACCCCCTTGAAATACAAGTAAGTGGTCGACCATTTTGTCCATAAAGTATCGATCATGAGAAACGACAATTAAGCACCCTTTAAAATTCCTTAAATACTCCTCTAAAACAGCCATGGCAAAAATATCCAGATCATTTGTCGGCTCATCCAAAATCAAAAAATTAGGATTCCCCATTAAAACACGAAGTAATTTTAATCGGCGTTTCTCTCCACCGCTTAACTTTCTTACAAAATTATAGTGCATACTTCGCGGGAATAAAAAACGTTCCAAAAGCTGCGCTGCAGAAAGCTGTTTGCCTTTTTCAAGCGGTATAAACTCCGCCACCTCTTTCACCACATCAATTACTTTGAAGTCATCATTTACTTTGATTAAGTCCTGGCTGAAATGACCAAAAACCACAGTTTCACCTACTACGATCTTTCCTTTGTCTAAAGGCTCTGTGCCCAATAACATTTTAAGAAAAGTAGTTTTTCCTGTTCCGTTTTTTCCAACAATACCCATTCTTTCTTTTCGCTGGACATTATATGAAAAGCTATTTAAAATCGGAAGGTCTCCAAACGCCTTCCCAATTTTATGAAACTCAACGATTTTGGAACCAAGACGTTCCATTTTCACTGGAAGTTCTAGCTCGTCCTCATCAAGTCTTTGAGATGCCGTTTTTTTTATGTCTTGAAAAGCATCCACTCTAGCCTTTTGCTTCGTTCCTCTTGCTTTTGGCTGGCGACGTATCCAATCCAACTCTTTTCTAAAAGAATTTCTGGCC
>JABJEE010000116.1 GCA_018665005.1 Flavobacteriales bacterium | reverse complement strand
TATATTCAATTTGAATCGGCTACCTCAATTGGTGGCAATGAATTCTTACCTCTCTTATTGGAAGCTATTCAACGTAAAAAACAGGTTTGGTTTTTATATACAAGCTACATAAAAGCCGAAGAAAAGCCGAGAAAAGTTTCTCCTCTCTTTTTAAAAGAATATAGAAACAGGTGGTATCTCATCTCCTTTAATGCAAAACAAAAAGAAATTAGAACATATGCCCTAGATCGAATGGATACTCCAAAATTACTTGAAGAGGAAACCCATTACCCTGGAGACTTTGATGCTGAAAACTATTTTAAGCATTCGATGGGAATAACATCATACAAAGGCAAGTCAAGTAAAATTATTCTCAAGGCAAACACCATTGCAGCAAGATATATTAGTAGTCAACCCATACATGAATCTCAAGAAATAGAAGAAGAAACAAAAGAGTTCTCCCTTTTTGTCTTGACTTTACTTATTTCAGAAGAACTTATTCGAACAATATTAAGCTATGGAGGTGAAATTGAAATCCTTGAACCCATTGAACTCCGAAAAGTAATTCAAGAGCGTATTTCAGGTATGAATAAGTTATATAAAGTAAATTAGCAGAATAAAAATTAGTATTACAAAATAATGGAACTGATAACTTCCCTCAATAATGGTGTGTTTAAGATCACGCTAAACCGACCCGAAGTCTATAATTCATTTAATCAAGCCATGGCATTTTCCTTGCAAAAAGAATTGGATTATTGTGCTCAAAATGATGAAATTAGGACCATCCTCATCACTGGATCAGGAAAGGCTTTTTGCGCAGGACAAGATCTTTCAGAAGCCACCGACCCTAGTGGACCTGAACTTGAATCCATCGTTAGAGACCATTACAACCCTATTATATTAAAAATAAGATCACTTGAAAAGCCAGTAATTGCTGCTGTTAACGGAGTTGCGGCAGGAGCCGGGGCGAATATTGCTTTGGCCTGTGATCTGACCATTGCTCAAGAAAACGCATCATTTATTCAAGCTTTTTCAAAAATCGGATTGATTCCTGATTCAGGAGGTACTTATTTCCTACCGAGAATAATTGGCGTCCAAAAAGCCCTGGCCTTAATGTTTACTGGAGACAAAATATCAGCAAAAGAGGCAGAAGAACTCAATATGATTTATAAATGTATTCCAGAGGAAAAGTTTGAGGATTTCACATTAAAAATTGCGGAGAAAATGGCATTGATGCCTACGAGGGCGTTTGGCTTAACCAAAAAAGCGGTTAATCAAAGTCTACATAACACATTAGAGCAACAACTCAACCTGGAAGAAAAGCTTCAAACTGAGGCGGGTAAAACAGAAGATTTTCAAGAAGGTGTGCAAGCATTTCTCGAAAAAAGAAAAGCCAAATTCAAAGGAAAATGATTAGTAAAATTGGAATAATTGGAGCAGGTACCATGGGATGTGGAATTGCTCAAATCGCTTCACAAAATGGACATGAGGTGGTGGTGGTTGACAAAGAAACGTTGCAATTGGAAAAAGCGAAAGCTGGATTGGACAAAATATTAAGCCGTCTTTGTGAAAAAGAAAGAATTACATCAGAAGATAAAATAGCAATACTCAATAGAATCACATTCACATCAGAATTTATACAATTGTCTGATTCTGATTTAGTAATTGAGGCAATTGTTGAAAACATTGATATTAAACATGAGGTGTTTAAGGCTGTGGAATCATTAGTAAGCGAATCTTGTATTCTAGCCTCGAACACTTCCTCATTATCCATAGCGTCAATAGGTTCAGCTTTGAATAAAGCCAATCGCTGCATTGGAATACACTTTTTTAATCCAGCACCGCTAATGCCTCTAGTTGAAATCATACCGGCTGTGCAAACCGATGAGCAAACCCTAAATGGCGCTGTTGAACTGATTAAAAACTGGAAAAAAACGGTAGTAACATGTAAAGACACACCTGGCTTTATTGTCAATCGAGTTGCCCGCCCATTTTATGGTGAAGCCCTTCGTATTTATGAAGAAGGTATCGCAGACTTCGCAACAATTGATTGGGCGCTAACAGAGTTAGGTGGGTTTAAGATGGGCCCCTTTACATTGATGGATTATATAGGTAATGATGTGAATTACGCGGTAACTGAATCCGTATTTAAAGCTTTTTACTATGACTCAAGATTTAAACCCTCTTTTACTCAGAAACGATATGCTGAAGCAGGATTTTTAGGAAGAAAATCAGGACGTGGTTATTATAACTACAAAGAGCCCAATGCCAACAAAGAGCCAAATAAAGATAGAGTATTAGGTACTTACATATTGGATCGAGTAAGATGCATGTTAATCAATGAAGCTATTGATGCTGTTTTCATGAATGTTGGTTCACCCACTGATATTGATCTCGCAATGACTAAAGGAGTAAATTATCCGAAAGGGCTTTTAGCATGGGTGGATGAATTGGGGCATAAAGAAATTTTGGGCCAACTACAACATCTTTTTGACTATTATGGAGAAGATCGATACCGACCAAATCCGCTACTTCGTAGAATGGTAGCGAATAAAACTAAATTTTTCCCTCATTAAGGTGTGTTTTTATTAGATTTGCAGTCTTAAACAAAAAAATATGTCTTATTTATTTACTTCTGAATCCGTTTCAGAAGGACACCCAGATAAAGTTGCAGATCAAATATCGGATGCCTTAATTGATAATTTCTTAGCCTTTGATCCTGAATCAAAAGTAGCTTGTGAAACCCTAGTTACAACGGGCCAAGTAGTTCTTGCAGGAGAAGTTAAATCAAAGACTTATTTAGACGTTCAAAAGATAGCAAGAGATGTAATCAACAAAATTGGATACACCAAAAGTGAATACATGTTTGATGGAAATTCTTGTGGTGTATTTTCTGCAATTCATGAGCAATCTCCTGACATCAATCAAGGCGTTGAAAGAAAAGATAAAGAGGAACAAGGTGCTGGAGATCAAGGAATGATGTTTGGATATGCGACAAATGAGACTGAGAGCTATATGCCACTACCATTAGAAATTTCTCATTTACTTTTAAAGGAACTCGCTGCTTTAAGAAGAGAAAACAATGATATTACTTATTTGAGACCTGATTCAAAATCACAGGTTACTATAGAATATTCAGATGAAAACAAGCCCATTAGAATTGATGCCATTGTTCTTTCAACCCAACACGATGATTTTGGTGGTGAGCAAGCCATGCTCGAAAAAATAAAACGTGATGTTATTGAAATTCTAGTTCCAAGAGTTAAAGCCAAATTACCAAAACATATTCAAGATTTATTTAATGATCAAATCACGTATCACGTAAATCCTACGGGAATATTTGTAATTGGTGGCCCGCATGGTGATACCGGCTTAACTGGAAGAAAAATCATAGTAGATACTTATGGAGGAAAAGGAGCTCATGGTGGAGGTGCATTTTCCGGAAAAGACCCATCAAAGGTAGACAGGTCTGCTGCATATGCAACAAGACATATTGCTAAAAATGCGGTAGCTGCTGGACTATGTGATGAAATTCTTGTTCAAGTTGCTTATGCTATTGGGGTTGCTAAGCCTATGGGACTTTATGTAGATACCTACGGCACCTCTAAAATAGGATTAACGGATGGAGAAATCGCCAGAAAATTAGAAGCCATTTTTGACATGAGGCCTTATGCAATTGAAACACGATTCAGTTTAAGAACACCTATTTACTCCGAAACTGCGGCATATGGTCACATGGGAAGAACATGCGAAACAATTAATAAAGAATTTAAAGACGCAGCCGGACAAACAAAAAATATAACCGTCAAGTTATTCCCATGGGAAGATACAGACTACGTTTCGGATGTTAAAGAGGCATTCAATCTGTAACAAAAATCATTCAATGATGAGAAGGCCTTTTTTAAGGCCTTTTTTTTTGATAAAATATTACTCCAACACCTTGATGTCTATTGTGATTAAAGTAGAAAAATGATATTTTTACATCATGTCAAAAACTATTCGTCCCAAAAACTATTTATCTTATTCAAATAAGCTCATTTTATTTTGCTTTACATTTTTTATTCAAATGCACGTATTGGGTCAATCGAAAGTAGGCTTTTTTGATAAAATCATGTGTAAAAAACTTATTGGTAGTGGTAATGAGTTGTTTTATGCGGGTCGAACGAGCGAGGCAATGTTTACATTCAAGAGAGCTAAAATGAAAAATCCGAATTCATGGAAAGCCAATTATCATTTGGCCATGTCTCAATTCTATTTAAAGAGTTATCTCAGTGCTGAAGAAAATATTGTATCTGCGTTGAAGCTCGCGGGAGATAAAGGTGATGGAGAGCTTTATTACATGCTTGGGAGAATTAATCACACATTAAATAAGATTGATTCAGCCAAGACGTATTACGTAAAATCAAGAGAAATATTTGGCAAAAGATTTTCCAAAGACTATGACTTAGATATTCTCATTCAACAATGTGACTTTGTGAAAAATGAAAACAAAAACGGAATCGTAAACCTACGTAAACCTTTTTCAAGAAAAATCAACTCAAAATATGAAGAGTATGGAGCCATCCTGGTTTATGGTGGTAAGCGATTATATTTTACAGCAAGACAACCTGAAACGACTGGAAACAACATGAATCCTGATGATCAAAAGTTTTTTGAAGACATGTACATGGCCGATTGGGATGACAAAAGCAATAACTGGGTATTGAATACGGAATGGATGGAAGATTATAACACTGAAGGATTTGATGCATTGAATTTCATCTCTAGAAATGGTATGTATGGATTAATTACCGTTAACACCTCAGCATCTTCTGAAAAAACAACTTCAAGCTCAGAAATTTATGAATTTGAAGTAGATGAAGAAGACAGCTCATGGTATGTAGATCCCATAATAAATGAAACCATAAACACCAGCTATTTTGAGGGCGCAGCTACGATAACAGACAGTCTTTTTGATGAAGATGAATCTTACACGCAAACCATGTATTTTATCACGGACCGAAAGGGAGATCGAAGTCTGACAGATATTTATTCTATACAACGAATTGATGATCGCTGGGGAATTGCCAAGTCCGAAACTTCTTTAAATACACTCGGTAGAGAAACTACACCTTTTGTTACTGGAGATGGGAAATATCTATTTTTCAGCAGTGATGCCTTGCCAGGAATGGGAGGATATGATGTATACTATTGTGAAAACACAAATGGAACATGGGGCGCACCAATAAATATGGGAGCAGAAATAAATACGGTAAATGATGATACCCATTTTCAATACTATCCAGAGCTCAATAAAGGCGTAATTTCAGGAATATATAATTTTGATGGCTATTTCAGCTACGATGTTTTTGAAATTAATTTAGAAAACACAAACTTTCCTTTTTTAAAGAAAGACGAATAGAAAAATCAAGTTCCTACATACAAGAGCAGTGAATTATGAAACGATATTTCTTTAAAATTTCTTACGATGGAACTTCTTACTTTGGATGGCAGAAACAACCCAAACAAGTGAGTATTCAAGAAACTATAGAAAAAGATCTTTCGAAAATTCATTCATTGAAGGAGATGAGTATTGTGGGTTGTGGAAGAACAGATGCAGGCGTTCATGCCAAAGAATATTATTTTCATTGGGAGTGTGAAAAAGCCATTAACGAATCTGACATCAAATACAAAATGAATAAAATGCTTCCAAGTGGTATTTGTATTCAAGATGTTTTTGAGGTTTCCGGTGAGACTCATGCCAGATTTAGTGCAAAAGAAAGAAGTTATGAGTACTTAATCAATACCTCAAAAAATCCCTTTGCGGCAAATCATAGCTGGTATATTCATCAAAAGTTAGATCTCGATAAAATGAATGATGCCGCAAGTCTACTCATCGGAACGAAAGACTTCACCTCTTTTGCAAAAATCCATACAGATGTTAACAACCATATTTGTCAGCTGAATTATGCAAAATGGGTTCAAAAGGGAAATCAAATAACTTTTGAAATTAGAGCAAACAGATTCTTACGAAACATGGTTAGGGCCATTGTTGGCACCTGTGTAGATGTTGGATTGAATAAGATTCAACTTGAAGAATTCAAAAGAATCATTGAAGCGAAAAATCGTCAACAAGCATCTGGATCGGCTCCTGCCAAAGGACTTTATCTTAACAAAGTAACTTATGATCTCGAACTCAAAAACTAAATAGAGGCACTTTCAGTTTCTAATTCCCGATCGACCTTCTTAAATAGACCTTGTAATACTCTACCAGGGCCTACCTCGATAACATGGGTCGCTCCCCCCTTAATCATGTTTTCCATAATTTGAGTCCAACGCACGGCTCCCGTGAGCTGAAGCACTAAATTTTTCTTAATATCATCTGGATTCGAAACAGCTAATGCATTCACATTTTGATAAACTGGACATGTAGGTTTATTAAACATGGTGTTTTCAATTGCAGCCGCAAGCTCTTCTCTAGCAGGTTCCATCAATGGGGAATGAAATGCGCCACCGACGGGAAGAACAAGAGCTCTTCGTGCTCCTTCCTCTTTTAATTTCTCACAAGCCAATTCTACGGACGAAACAGACCCAGAAATAACCAATTGTCCTGGACAATTATAGTTTGCAGGAACAACAATTCCTGGTATTTCTGAACAAACCTTTTCTACCATCTGATCTTCTAACCCAAGAATAGCGGCCATCGTTGAAGGTTCTAGCTCACATGCTTTTTGCATGGCTAAGGCTCTCTTTGAAACGAGTAAAAGACCATCTTCGAAACTCAATGTTTTATTAGCCACTAAAGCTGATAATTCGCCCAAAGAATGTCCGGCAACCATATCTGGTTGAAAAGCCTCTCCGAGACATGCTGCCAAAATTGTTGAATGTAAAAATATGGCGGGTTGAGTTACTTTCGTTTGCTTGAGTTCCTCATCAGAGCCTTCAAACATGATTTTTTGTATATCAAAACCGAGAATGTCCGTACTCCTTGAAAATAAATCTCTGGCGATTTGAGAATTGTCGTATAGGTCTTTTCCCATACCTGAAAATTGAGCTCCTTGCCCTGGAAAAACATATGCTTTCATGATGAATCTAAATTTTACTTACAAAAATAATAGAAGTATGAGACAAACTACAATTGACCATCAGAATGGTATACTCCTTTTTTAAATACTTTTACCTTTTGGATGATGCCATCCTCATCATAAACATAAAGTTTACCATCCCATAACTTTCCATTCTTAAATATTCCATCCATCCAAATTTCATCGTTCGAATTGTAAACCTTGTTATATCCAAAAAACTCAAAACCTACACCGTGTGTATTTGGATTATTAACTACAGGCGGACCTATCGGTTTTTTTACAATAACCTGATCAACCTTTTCAATAGAGGGGGCGTGATTTATAGTTGATTTTTTCTTGCCCTCTCCATTAAGAATAATCTCACTTTTCAACGAACCATTTTTATAATAGTTTTTAATCTTCCCGAATGGCTTTCCGTCTTTTGCCATGTATTCCATTTGGGTTTTTCCATTTTTAAAATAATACTTAATTAGACCCGATTCTTCACCCTTGTTATTATAATTTCCGGTATATGCCAACTTGCCATTACTGTAATACCTGTTGTAAACTCCCTTGTATTTGTCCTGGATGAAATTTGCTTCTTCAAATTTTTTGGCGTTTTTATAATAACGAATGTAAAATCCTGAGGGCCTGTTATTAGAATAATGTCCTTTAATCCTCATGGTCCTTCCATCTTTGTGGTATTTAATCCAAATCCCTTCCTTTCTTCCCTTGATAAAATTGCCTTCCTCAACCTTATTATTCGTTGCATATCCTGACATAGGGTGATCTTTTCCTTTAAAAACCCATTTACCTGTTTTTTTACCATTAGAATCATACCCATTTTGAGCGTAACAAGAATTTTGTTGCCATAACAACAGAGTACAAATTAGACCAATAACTATCCTCAACTTCACGAATCTAAGTTACAAATCTTAAATGAAAACTAATCTGTACTCAGTTAGAATATTGTGAATAAAAAATTGTGATTTTACATGAGTCAAATGAATGATTGAACTATTTTTGTAAATACATTTTTACACTTATGTTGTCAATTAATCCAAAAGAAATAGAAATACCTAAATTACATCGGTATTTGCTTGGCTCAATCGGTCCTAGGCCTATTGCTTTTGCCTCAACTATTGATCAACATGGCAACGTGAACTTGGCACCTTTTAGTTTTTTTAATGTCTTCAGTGCAAACCCGCCGATAATGATTTTTTCACCTGCGAGATCTGGAAGAACAAATACAACGAAGGATACTTATAATAATGTAAAAAATATTCCTGAGACAGTGATTAATGTTGTGAACCATGATATGGTTCACCAAATGAGTTTAGCCAGCTCTCCATATCCATCAGGCGTTAGTGAATTCGAAAAGTCTGGGTTTACTCCCCTTGACTCCGAACTAATTACCCCCCCTCGAGTAAAAGAGTCACCTGTTCAATTTGAATGCAAAGTGAATGAAGTAATTGAGTTGGGAAACCAAGGAGGCGCAGGTAATCTAATCATATGCGAAGTAGTTCGTATTCATATCCAAGAGGACCTTCTCGATGAAAAACAAATGATCGATCAGCATAAAATTGATTTGGTATCAAGAATGGGAGGAAATTGGTATTGTCGGGCTGATAAAAATTCAATGTTTGAAATTCAAAAACCGATAACGACATGTGGAATTGGTTTCGACGTGTTGCCTAAAGACGTATTAAATAGCTCTATACTTACAGGAAATGATTTGGGACAATTGGCAGGAATTGAAGAACTTCCAAATGAAACTGATGTTAACGAATATAAATTGCTCGAATTAAGTGAATTGTTTTTATCTTTAGAAGAGGACGCAGTTCAACTAGAAATAAAAATTCACAAAAGAGCTCAAGACCTTTTAAAAAGAAATCTACTCGAGGAAGCATGGATGACCTTGCTTTCTTTTAATAATTAATAATAAACAATATGTACAAGTTCCAAGGAAAAATCAAAGTCATTAATGACATTCAAGAAATAAGCGAAAAATTTAAAAAACGAGAGTTCGTCGTTACCGATACCTCATCAATGTACCCTCAAGATGTGATGTTTCAATCTGTTCAAGATAAATGTTCAATGTTAGATGGATACGCTGTAGAAGAAGAAGTAGAGGTTTCTTTTAACCTAAGAGGGAGAGAGTGGACGAGCCCAGATGGAGTTGTTAAATACTTCAACACACTTGATGCCTGGAGAATAGAAAAAATGGGGCAAGGAAGTGGAATACCTGCAGGTGGTGCTGGAGCCATGGATCTGAATCCTCAAACGGAAGCAACAAGCGCAGCTGATTCAAGTGGTGAAAAAAGCGATGATTTGCCTTTTTAATTTTTTTATATTTCTGATATTAAGCGGGGTGAATACCCCGTTTTTTTTTGACCTGAAATTTAAGACTGGTACATGCCAAGTTATTCGGCGACAAATAATTTGAAGGACTGATTGCCGATACGTAAAACATAAGAACTGGATGCCAGTCCTGAAATATCAATTCTGTTAGAATGGATTGTTCCGTTCATTACTCTTTCTCCAATAACCGAATATATAGCATAATTCTGAACACCTTTGGCGTTTGACTCAATAGTAACAAAAGTAGATGCAGGATTTGGAAAAACGGACACGTTAGCTTCTTGTTTTATTTCTTCATTTCCAACCATTGGTGGAAAACAATTGGCATTCGAATAGACTTCATCAAGGTCTTTATTAATTGAGATTAAACAATGACACATGTTAAGCCAATCGTGCATGTACGAGAGACCATAATTGGTTCCAACACCCTCAATAAATGTAAGCGGTTCACTACTCCCCCAAAAATGATAATCCGTCTGAACATGTTTAACCCCAGAAATAAAATAGACAGAATCAATGATTGAGGTAATCACATCGTTCCACGGTTTATGAATCATGAATGTGTCACCTATATTGAGAGATAAATCCATGACCAAAAACTCTATTGTATCCATTCCCCCAATCGTCTCCACCGTGCTCATAAACCATGCCTTTCCAGAAGACACATCCTCACGAGTAAACCCATTGGGATCAAAGCCATTTAAATCGTAAAACACTCCGTTAGGAGTTACTGTTCCGACCTTTTTATAATTCAATCCGTTAATAACGGTTTCAATTTCTGACATTTGCTCCTTGACATCAGCTATATCCAAATTACAAAATGGCATCTTCCAATTCGTGTTTTCTATACCAAATATTGAATTATAATTCTGGGAAAATGAATCATTGCAAATTGAGAAAAACAAAATTAAAGTAACTAAAAATTGAAGAAATAATTTCATAGCAATAGATCTGGCCTAACAAAAATACAACTAATCATTTGATTTTTAATAATATATGACTAACTAAACAAGAAAATGGTGATAAAATTAACTTTACGAATCAGCTCTAAAAGAGCATTTTATCAAGTTCGTTAGTATAACGTCATAGCGAGTCCACATCCTATTAAAATACTCACTAACTTAAGTAGATTAAATTTATGATTTTCAGATGTCTCAAAAATAATCGTCGTAGAAATATGTAAAAACATACCTACTACTACCGCAAGTATAATGTGTAAATCCAATCCAAACTGTTCTGGTGTAAACTTAAGGCCAATTATGGCACCAACGGGAGTCATCATCGCAAAGAACAAAAGAAATAACCACGACTTTAAATGATTCAATTTCGTGTTCATCAATAAAGTCATTAAGGCAATTGACACAGGTACTTGGTGGAAAATTATTCCCCAAAATAATGATTCATGTACATGGTGATGTTCACTTACAATTCCTGCATATTGATTACCAAGAGGAAGACCTTCAATTATAGAATGAACAGACAAAGAAATAAACAATGCCCATGGCAATGACTGTCCTTTGTGAACATGAACATGCCCATGTTCAATACCACCAGAAAAATATTCTAAAATCAATTGAACAAGGAAACCGATAAGAATAAATATACCAACCTGCTCAGCTCCATCGTGATATATATCAGGTAATAAATGCTGAAAAATAATAGCCAGAAGAAATCCGCCACTAAAAGCCAATGCCAATTTTATCATTTGACTATTGTTGGTGGCATTAAAATACCCCACAATCACACCGCCACTCAGGACAGATGCAATTAGACCTAAAATTATAAAAGTAAAATTCATTTTTTTCTGCTTGCAATAATAATCAAACGATCTGATTTTTCAAGTATAAATGGCTGCAAATCTAAAGAACCAAATACATTTTCAATAATAAAATAGGGCTCCAATAAAGATTGAAAATCTTCTAATCTTAATATTTGGACCCTTTCTGTAAAATGAAAATCATTTCCTTGATCGGTAAATTTAATATGCTTAAAAATGTGTGAATCATCATGATTTCGAGAAATCTTAAAGTTAATTCCATTGATTTTTTTCTCCTCCTCTCGAACTAGAGAGCTAATTACCTTAAATACATTCATGAAATCTATCACTAGCTTTCCTCCTGCTTCTAACATTTCATGCATAGCTTCACAAACGAGCTGGTTTTCGTTAAAAGTATCAAAATACCCAAAACTTGTAAATAGATTAAAAATGGCATTAAATTGACGATTTGCTATTTTATATCTCATATCATGGACTTCAAAGGAAAGAGAATCACTTGACCATTTCTGAGCTTCTCTGATACTATTTTCAGACAAATCTACTCCCAACACTTCAAATCCCAATTCATTCAAGGTCTTCGAATGGCGCCCCTTACCACAAGCCAAATCAAGGATGTTTGAATCAGAATCCAAATCAAGGTGATTCATTAAATTTATTATGAATTCTTTTGCTTCTGATTCATTTCTATTCTGATATAATATGTGATAATAAGAGGTGTTAAACCAATCTATAAACCAATCTTTTTCTGACATATATCAAAAATACAACTAATTGACTTTAGTCAGATTCCTAACACTCATTGAAATCTATCACAAAACCATTAAATTTGAATATATGAAGAAGATTGGTTTGACAGGAGGTATTGGAAGCGGGAAGACATATGTCGCTCATATTCTTGAAAAAATAGGCTACCCAATTTATAATTCAGATAAAAGAGCCAAAGAGCTAAGTAATGAACATCCTGAAATTAAACTTAAACTTAAAACTGTTTTTGGAAAAAATGTATACGAGAATGGGAATCTAAACAAATCTTTTTTGAGTGATCAGATATTTGCATCACCTAACATAAGAGAAATCGTGAATTCTATTATACATCCCGTTGTTCGAGAGGACTTTATTGCATGGGCCAAGAAACATTCAAGTCACTCTCTCATTTTCAATGAGGCAGCTATTTTATTTGAAACAAAGGCCTTCAAAAATTTTGATGACAATATTTTGGTATATGCGCCTCAAGACGTTAAAATGGAACGTCTTTTAAAAAGAGATCAGATGTCTAAAGAAACTATTTTAACAAAAATGCATGCCCAATGGAGTGATTCAAAAAAGATGAGTTTAACGCGGCACCATATTCTTAATGACGGAGAGACTCCATTATTAAACCAGATAGAAGAAGTATTAAGAAAGCTACATCAATAAACAAGCTTGATTGAAACGGTTTTGTTTCTCTCAAGAGTAATCATACAATCCTCGAATGACGGTGCAGATAACTTGGGGCGCATATCATTAGAAAAAGCATACGGCTCTGTAGGAACACCTATGAAGTTTTTATCACAATTGTCATTGTTGTTTTCATCCTGATAAATGGCAACAGCATAACTTCCTTCAGGTAAACTTTTAAACGTATACTTTCGAGAAGAACCAATGGTTTTCACCCTTGTCATTTTATAGGTTTCACCTACATTCGGGAATTTATCAGCATTATTATATAAGCCAAACTGAAGTAGTCCATCATTATTTTCAAGTCCGGTTACATTTACGGTTAAATCAAAGTTCTGTTGTGCCTTTAATTGCATCGCAAAAGACATGAAAACAAAACAGTATATTTTAAAAAGACCCCTCATTTATTGAAATTACTTTTAAAAATCCGATCCATCCAAACAAAAGTAGAGGCATAGTTCCCGTCAAGATAAGCATGATGATCATCGTGATGTTTGGTTTTACTTAATAGAGGGATTTTACTAAGAAGTGGCAATTCTATATTTGAATGAATGTGTATTTCGTGTAAATTCCTTAGTAATCCAAATATCCAAAAAGCATACAGATTTATGGGCATGAAAATTAAAATAATTGAAAATGCTATTACCACACCTATCATTCCCATCATCCATTCTAACGGATGTCCATATAAATACTCAAGAGGGAATGGTTTAATCGCTCGATGATGTATAGAATGAACATGTTTTAACATAAACTTATTATCATGGAGCCATTTATGGTAAAAATAAAACCAAAAATCATCCAAGACAAAGGCAAATAATACTTGTAGTCCAATAATCCACCAGCTGGACCATTCAACCTGCATTACATCATATAAAACATATGCACCTGATCCTGATACTACCAATAACAAAATGAAATTCAACAGAAATAAAGGCATTCTTTTACTAAAAATAGACTTTTGATATGATTTTACCTGTAATACATAAGGTTCAAAAAACTTGGTCTTTAAGACTACCATACTATACAATAGACCAAATAAATTAGACCCCAATAGCATAATAATTGTTCCTATTGCTACCCATTCTCTAGTCATCTCAATGCAAATATGTTAAACATTCCTGTATCTTCAAGCCCCACTTCACTCTCAGTATGCAACTGAGAAAAACCCTTATCACTTAAGAGCTGACGAACATGCTCTAAACGACCATCAATATCATGAACTTCGATTACCAGACTTTTTATTTTCGGCCAATCACTTTCTCTAATTCCTTTTAAAACAGACCACTCTGCTCCTTCACAATCAATTTTCAGCAAGTCAATTTGGCTAATATTTTCTTTTTCAATGACATCAGATAAGGGAACAAGTTTACACTCTACTTGCTTTTTCCCTCTAACTAAAAAATGGGCTATAACTCCTGAAAAAAATGGGGGAATCAGTTTCATCCACTTCATTCCTTCCGGCGGGTTTTTCATTGTGCCTTTTACGGCTCTTGAAAATGCTGCTGGATCTTCATCCCATTGCTCGGGATGCAATGTCGACAAGGCAGGGGTATTCGGAAAGTATGTAAAGCTGGCATTGGCCAATTTATCGGATACTCCAAATTCGTATACGTGTATTCGATTGTCTCCATATTCTTCCGCATTCTTTTTTAAAACAGAAAAAATATCAGGAATGGGCTCAAAGCAATAGGCATTTACATTTTTTGCTTTTTGAATGGCTCTCAAGCCAAAAACACCAACGTTCGCACCAACGTCAAAAACAACGTCATTATCATTGATAGAAATTCCATTTTGTAGGTAACCATCAACGTGATGGTCTAGCATTTTAGCTTCAGGTTTTCTTAAGCAAAAAACTGGGGTACCGTCATTTAAGATTGTTTTGGTCATCATAGAATGACCTAAAATAATCAAATTTGATCACTTAAAATACACCTAGATAAAGATTATCCTAGAAATGGATAACGATAATCTGTAGCCGGAACGAAGGTTTCCTTAATCGTTCTTGCCTGAACCCAACGCAATAAATTCATTGCTGCACCGGCTTTATCATTCGTTCCTGAACCTCTTGCTCCTCCAAAGGGCTGCTGTCCGACTACCGCACCTGTCGGTTTATCGTTAATATAAAAATTACCGGCAGCATTTTCTAACTTCTTGGTTGCTAAATTAATAGCATATCTATCTTGAGAAATGATAGATCCAGTTAACGCATACTCAGAAGTGTCATCTACAATGTCTAAGGTCTCCTCAAAATCATTTTCGGGATAAACATAGATCGTTAAAACAGGTCCAAAAATCTCTTCACACATTGTTTTGAATTTTGGATTAGATGCGACGACTACTGTTGGTTGAATAAAATATCCTTTGGATTTATCATAATTCCCTCCAACTATAATTTCTGCGTCATCATTTTCTTTACAATAATCTATGTAAGCTGATATTTTATCAAAAGCTCTTTCATCAATGACGGCATTAATATAATTGGAAGTATCCTCTGGGGTTCCCATCTTGAACGAATTAACCTGGTCAAGCACTATAGCTTTGACTTCAGGCCATAAGTTAGACGGTATATAAGCTCTTGATGCCGCTGAACATTTCTGCCCTTGAAATTCAAAAGAACCACGAGTAAGTGCCGTTGCTACTTCAGCAGGAATTGATGATTTGTGAACCATAACAAAATCTTTTCCTCCTGTTTCTCCAACTATTCTTGGGTAGCTTCTATAAGTATCCAAATTACTAGCAATATTTTTCCAAAGTGTTCTAAAAACACCAGTAGAACCAGTAAAATGAAGTCCAGAAAACATTTTATGTTTAAAAATAACCTCTCCAGCAGTAGGACCGTCTACAGTGACCATATTCACAACACCATCAGGTAAACCTGCAGCTTTGAACAAATCCATAATTACCTGAGCTGAATATACCTGAGAATCAGCAGGCTTCCATACAATAACATTTCCCATCATTGCTGGGGCAGCACATAAATTTGCCGCAATTGAGGTGAAATTAAAAGGAGTCAAGGCAAATACAAAACCTTCTAAGGGTCTATACTCTAATCTATTCCATAATCCAGGTTGAGAATCAGGTTGTTCCTTGTAAACCTGTGTCATATACTGAACATTGAATCTGAAAAAATCAATCATCTCACACGATGCATCTATTTCTGCTTGGAAAACATTTTTTGATTGAGCGAGCATCGTTGCAGCATTCATTCTGTCTCTGAATGGTCCTGCAAGTAAATCTGCTGCTTTCAAAAAGATCGCGGCTCTTTGTTCCCAAGGCAGGTTTGCCCATGCTGATTTTGCCTCAAGTGCTTTTTCAATAGCCAATTCGACATGAGATGCATCTCCGTAATTAAAATGACCCAACACTTTTTTATGATCATGTGGAGGCGTCATCGGTCTTTTATCCTCAGTTCGAATCTCTTCTTTTCCAATATACATAGGAACATCAATCTCTTTTTGATTATACATTTCCTTGTATTTATTTATAAGTGAATTCTTTTCTGGTGAATTCGGAGCATAGGATTTTACCGGTTCATTGATTGCAACAGGTACTTTATAGAAAGCGTTTGACATGTCTTTTTTTTTGTTGCAAAAGTAACGATTGTTAACTATCCTTGCAACTGAGCTAACTAATTATAAATGAAACACTTCCTCTTTTTCATTTTTATTTTCACCTTATATAATTGTGACTTGTATGGGCAATCAGTGATTCAGTCATATAAAAAAGAGACTAATGTGATTTCTAAATCTAAAATCGCACTTGAGCTATGGGAATATTATTCCCGTTACCATTTAGATTCATTAAATAGTATTGGATTAGATCTTCTTGAAAGCCAACAAAAACCCATAGATCCTTTTTGTAAAGCCGTTGCATACAGACTGTTGGGTTGTTATGATGTTCGTTATGGCGAAATAAACAAAGGGCTCAAATTATTAGAATCATCAAAATCGATTTTTTTAAACTTAGGAGATGAAAAACTAATCTCTGAAGCATACAATGAAATAGGAATTGCTTATCTCCTACTTGGTGATCATGAAACCGCTCGTTTACATTTTGAACACTCGTTGTCACACGGAAGGAATTCAGAGATCAAAGCAATGTCATATATGGCAGAAATCAATCTTGCTAAAACCGAATTAAAAGCTGGGAAAATTGCTCTTTCCCAAATGTTGACAGAACATTACATTCGACAAGCTATTGATGATCAAAAACATGAATCTGTGGCAAATGCATACTCGTTTCTTGGTCAAATTGCAATAGATAAAAACCAAATGAAACGGGCCGAGTATTGTTTTACAAAACAACTAGAAAGCTCCATGTTGTGTGATGCCCCTTTTATTAAAACAAGAGCGATTAATAATCAAGCAATATTGGCATTTATTAGGTCAGAATATGAAAAATCAATACATCTATTTCTTGAAGTATTAGAACAACGCAAATTACAAGGCTTTCAATTATACACCTGCGAAGCATTTATGAATGTGGCGAACTTTTACTTTGAGAGAGCCGACATGATTAATGGCGCGTTATATATTGATTCATGCCTTGTCCTTGCTGAACAACATCATTTACTATTAGCACAAATTGAAGCTATTGAATTAAGTATCGAGTTTGACGAAACACCCAAATTAAAAAATAAACTAACGTTGTTAAGACAAAAGAGAAAGCAACTAATTGATCAAAACAATAACAAAAGAAAATCACTGACCGTGAAAAAAAATAAAGCTGAAAATTCAACTCATTACATAATGCTTAGCCTTTTAATCATTCCTATTCTATTGTGGTGGTTATATACTAAAGATTAGCGAACGAGACTAAAGAATCCATGCCCCACCCATTCTGAACCATCCAATCCAGTGGCAGAATATCTATAAAAATAGACTCCCTCCTTGGCTTCACTTCCACCTGGGGTTATTCCATCCCAACCGGCATTTAAATCATCAATTGTTGCCATCAAGTTACCCCATCTATTCACAATTAACAATTCAATAGATTGCATATTCTCTGTTGAAATCATAAATATCTCATTCGAACCATCGGCATTTGGCGTAAAGACATTCGGCACAAATATCTGTGGTTCTACAGTTGTTGAAATAACAATCGAAATAGAATCATCACAGAATCCGTTATCTGCAATCAACCATATCGTGTAACTTCCAAAATCTAGATAAGTGCTATTTTGCGCCGATTCATCATTAACTACAGCGGATTCATCATTGCCAAAATCCCATTGGTAATTTGTGGCATTTTGACTGGTATTGGTGAAAATCACATCCAATGGAACTCCGCCACTCTCAGGAGATGCAGAGATTCCAGCTATTGGAACAGGTAAGCCGGTTACCAATATTGTTGCAGTTCCAATACAACCGTTTTCATCAGTACCTATAACCGTATAAAGCAATGACTCTGTGACAGTGAAGGAAACGCCGTCTTCAACCCCATTATCCCAAGAATAAGTCCCGCCTGAACCCG
>JABJEE010000115.1 GCA_018665005.1 Flavobacteriales bacterium | reverse complement strand
AGCAAGAGATCCTCAAATATATTTGCTTTGGACCACGATGAATGGCTGGGTATATGCTGGATTTGAGCAGACTTATGATAAAATGGGTGTAAATTTTGACAAATTGTATTATGAGTCGGATACTTTTTTACTGGGTAAAGATGTTGTCGATGAGGGCCTCAAAAAAGGAGTTTTTTACAGAAAGCAGGACGGTTCTGTTTGGATTGACCTAACGAATGAAGGATTAGATGAAAAAATAGTGCTTCGTTCCGATGGAACTGCGGTCTACATGACACAGGATATTGGAACAGCTATTGAGAGGTATCGAAATTATCCTGATTTAAAAGGAATGGTATATACCGTTGGTAACGAGCAAGATTATCATTTTAAGGTTCTGTTTTTGATTCTCAAGAAACTCGGGTACGTATGGGCAGATAATTGTTTTCATCTATCCTACGGAATGGTCGATTTACCGACGGGTAAAATGAAATCGAGAGAAGGAACGGTAGTTGATGCTGATGAACTTATGGATGATGTGATTAATAAGGCTGCGGAAATGACAAAAGAACGTGGACATCTGGATGACATGGTTGATTCTGAAAAGGAGCAGCTTTATAACCAAATAGGGCTTGCAGGTCTCAAGTATTATCTCGTAAAAGTTGATCCTAAAAAAAGAATGATGTTCGATCCGCAAGATTCAATTGATTTGAATGGAAACACAGGTCCATTCATTCAGTATACTCATGCAAGAATATGCTCTTTATTGATGAAAGCAGGGGAGTTCAATGCCGAAATCAGTTTAGATTATGACCTTGTGCCTGCGGAAAAGGAATTGATTAAATTATTGAACAAGTTCCCAATAATGATTGAGGAATCGGCTAAAAGTTATTCTCCTGCCGTAATTTCCAATTACTGCTATGAGCTTGTTAAAGCCTATAATTACTTTTATCAAAATGTAAAAATCTTGCCTGAAAACGAAACTAAAATTCGAAATAGTCGTCTAACAATCAGTAAATCAACGGCTAACATTATTAATCGCAGTTTGAATCTTTTGGGTATTTATAGCCCAAGTCGCATGTGATTTTCATATATTAGTCTTATAAAATAGATATTATGAAAGTTCTTTTGTTTATCTCTACCTTAATTCTAATTGTTTCTTGTGGTAAATATGAAAAGCCTTTTATCACTTTTAAATCCCCTGAAAAACGAATAGTTGATGGTACTTGGGGGTGTACAAAGGTTGTAAGTGAAGAAGGGGTTGAGTTGTTGATTGAAGATCGAATTACTTTTAGAATAGATGGCACAGATTCTATTTTTACAAGAATCACAAATCACTCAGCATTATCAACGACCCCCCAAAGCTCTGAATTGGATACAATCAGTGGGACTTGGACTTGGGCATTTGCTCATAATGGGAATAGTAATAAGCAAATGATGAAAATATCATATAATGATTCATACATTGCTCGATGGTGTCACTTAACAGTATTGAGCAATAAAGAATTGGTTTTTCAAGATCAATCATTGGATAACGCAACCTACTATTATAGTAAACTCTAGAGGCATTATCTAAATACAACTTCGTCTGTAAGTTTTCGAATCATGAGGTAAAGCTCGGATTTGAATTCGTTTGAAGTATATTGACCTCTTTCAATTTGTCGAAGCTTGTTTTCCCATTGTCCTGTTAATTCAGGACTTTTCAGCAAGTCGCTTTTTATTGTGCCAATAAGATGAATTCCAAGAGGGGTAGCATGAATGTTTTTCTTCTTACGTTCGATGTAGTTCCTTTTGAATAAAGTTTCAATGATATTGGCACGGGTAGATGGTCGTCCAATACCATTTTCTTTCATGACTTCTCTCATGTCTTCATTTTCAACAAGTTTTCCTGCTGTTTCCATAGAACGCAATAATGTAGCTTCCGTAAAGTGTTTTGGAGGGCTTGTTTTTCCTTCATGAAAAAAAGGTTCATGGGGACCTTCTTCTCCTTTTTCAAAAAGAGGTAGTACTTTGTCATCCTCTTTTTTAGTACTTGTGTCATTTCCGGCATATACTATTCTCCAACCTGGATGAATAATCTGTTTTCCTGAAGTTTTGAATTCGAGTTTTTCGACCTGTCCAAGCACTGTGGTATTAGATACTATACATGGAGGATAAAATACAGCAATAAATCTTTTGCAAATGAGATCATAGATCTGCAATTCACTCCCTTGAAGTCCTTGAGCAGGAACCCCAGTTGGAATAATGGCATGGTGATCTGTAATTTTTTTATTGTTAAAAATACTTTTACTT